>JBFWQN010000030.1:0-19758 GCA_050249405.1 Hyphomicrobiaceae bacterium
TTGCTCATGACCTGCTTGTGCAGCCAGACGTTCATCTTCGCAGAATCGCTCGTATCGCCCGTGTACTTTAATTCCTGGGCGAGCTGCTTGCGGGCCTTCAGGCTGCTGTCCATACCCAGAAGCTTCATCAGATCGACGATAGACACACGCCAGTCGAGATCCTCGTCGGCATTCTCGTCCAGCTTGTCGAGCACGGCGGCCACATCGACCGGGGCCGCCGCTTTGCCCGAGGCGGCGGGCGCTTGTGTCCCCACCGAAGGCGCGGCGGCAGCTGTCGGTGTCGCCGCCGGGGCAGCCTGAGCTGTGGCGGCCGGCGTTGCCGCTGCGACCTCGGCCGACGGAGCTTCTGCCGCGGCGGCCGGGCCGCCGAAAATCGCGTCTCTGATTGCGCCGAAGATGCTCATCGTCACGTCTCCTGGGAAAGCCGGTCCACTGCTGTCGGATGATCCGCTTCGCTACCTTCGCGTTACGGCTCGACTTTGCGTTGCACGGTAGCAGATTAGCATGATCCGACGTGATCATCCTGATGTCTGCATCTAAATTCGAGGCCGCGCCCAATGGGCGTGGCCGAGCCGAGGAGCGCGTGTGCGCGCAGGGCTGTGCTGCAGTGTCCTGCAGGGCGCGATTGCAAAGGCTGGTGCCACTGCGCATGATTGACGGCCGGCTGGCAACCATCGCCTGCCGGCGACTGTTGCCGGGCTCGTCTCCCGGCGCCGCGCCATGCCACGAGAGCCCCCATGACCGATAAGCCCACCGAAGCCACGTCCGTCCCTGCGCGCCCATCGGCGACCATCATGCTCGTCCGGGACGGCGCCGACGGCGTCGAGGTGTTCATGGTCGTACGCGACCGGCCTATGGACGGCGCCATGGGCGCGGTGGTCTTCCCGGGCGGCAAGATCGACGAGGAGGATCGCCACCCGGAGAGCTGGGGTCACCTCGCGGCGCCACAGTCGCATCCTGATTTGCCCTACTGGCTCGCCGCCATGCGCGAGACCTTCGAGGAGGCCGGCGTCGTCATCGCCCGTCCCGAAGGCACCGCCTCGGGCGACATCGCCCCCTCCCGCGCCCGCGAGATGGTCGCGAGGCATCGGGATGCCCTTCTCGACCGCAAGATCACGTTCGCTGAGATCATCAGGTCCGAGAAGCTCGTGCCCGCGCTCGATCACATGGTGCACTTCGCACATTGGCAGACCCCGCTCGGCCTGCCGAAGCGCTTCGACACGCACTTCTTCCTCGTCTCCTCGCCCGAGGGCCAGGAGCCGATTCACGATGGCCGCGAGATGGTCGACTGCTTCTGGACCCAGCCCGGCCGCATCGTCGCCGAGGCGGCGTCGGGCAAGCGCACCCTCGTGCCCGCCACCCGCCTCAACCTGGAATTGCTCTCCGAGAGCCGCACGGTCGCCGAGGCCATGGCGCGCGCCCGCGCCCGCAGCGTCGTCATGGTGCGCCCCGAGCGCTTCAAGAGCGAGGACGGAAAGTGGGCGGTCCGCATCCCTGCCGAGGCCGGCTACAGCACCACGGTCATCGCCTCGAGCAGCCAGCGTTGAGGGCAGCACCACGGCCGGGCGGCGCCCTTGGCGTCATCTTTCGCTTGGACCCGCCAACATTGCGTTCAGCTTTCCGCGTCATCATGACCACGGGGACGGCTCTCGAGCCGAGCCTGCCTCGGGGGCCAACTCGGCGCGTCACGTGCTATGGTGCGCCAGACCTCGCATGAGCCGCACGTCGAAGGCGACGCGCGCAGGCACAGCACAGACGGGCTTTGTCGAGCGGCAGATGGCCGAGCTACCAGACATCAGCAAGACCGAGGTAGCGATCGTCGAGCAGACGAACGCCTTCCGCCGCGCCGAGAAGCTGGAGCCGCTGAAGCGCGATCCCATGCTGGATCGAGCTGCACGCCAGTTTGCCCTCTATCTGGCCAAATCGGGCCGCTTCGCCCACGAGGCCGACGGCCGCCAGCCCGGTGACCGTGCCAAGGAGGCCGGCTACTGGTACTGCACCATCGCCGAGAATCTCGCCCTCAATCTCGACAGCCGCGGCTTCACGGTTGAGAAGCTTGCCCGTGAGACCGTCGAAGGCTGGAAGCAATCGCCTGGTCATCGCAAGAACATGCTGCTTCCGCACGTGACCGAGATCGGCGTCGGGACTGCACAGGCCATGGGCTCCGATCCCAAGTTTCTCACCGTGCAGCTGTTCGGCCGGCCGCTGAGCTTGGCCTACGAGTTCAAGGTCATGAACAAGAGCACGTTCACTGTTCAATACACCTTTGCCGGCAAGTCGGAGCGTCTCGATCCACACGTCACCGCGACCCACAAGTCATGCGATCCGGGCAAGATCACCTTCAGTGCCGGCTCGTGGATTTCGGGCACCAAGCTCGACGCGTCCTATGTTCCGCGCGCCGGATCTGTTTTCGTCGTCCGTCCAGGTCCCGACGGCAAGGCGCGCGTCGAGGTGAAATTCTGAGTTTTCGTCCGGGCACCGAACCCATCGATGGGGCTTGCAGCAGCGGCGCATCCCGATCGAGAGCGCGGATCGCCGGACGGTGTGGCATTTCCACACTAGCGAATGACGAGACCCTGCGCTTTGCTTCCGAGAGACGCGAGTGGGGCGGGGAATGCACGGGGCGTTGAGGCGACACTTGGTTGCGTGGCTGATCTTGCTCGCGTTCGTTACGCGGCTTGTTCTGCCCGTTGCCATGCCGATGTTGCCGCCAAGCCCCTTTGCACAGGCTGCGGGCGTCGTCGACGCGGTGCTGGGGCCAATTGCCTTGTGCGCCCCCGGAACCACCCAGGCCGACGGCGAGCAGCAAGCACCGGGTGATGGCACGCCGCACGACGGCCACTGTCCTCTCTGCCATCTCGCCAAGTCGCTTGTCCTCGCCTTTGTCCTGACGGCGATCGCCGTCCTCTTGCCTCTGCGGCCGGCGCCCCTTTCCCGCTGGACCTCTCAGCGCTCACTGCCCGATCATCTTTGGAGCGGTAGCGTTCGTACGCGCGCCCCACCTGTCTCTCCTCGAGCCGTCTGACGATCGCGGCGCAGGCCTCGTCCTGCGCCCCAACTCGAGACTCCTGGAGATAGCTTATGCGCTTCACAACCTTCGCAGGGGGCGGCTTGGCCGTGCTCCTTTTCGCCCACCACGCCGCCGCCCACCACCCCGGAGGCGCCGGCAATGTCGGCGGCGCCGGCCCCATCGTGACCATATCGGCCGAGACGCTCGCCCAAGGACAGAGCGCCGTCTCCGTCATGTTCGAGATGACGAAAGTCGGCGCATTCTCGGACGCCAAGCTGATCGACCTCGCCTCCAAGCACATCCACGCCCATAGCCTGGACGCCATTCTCGCTCCGTCGCTGGCCATGGCCTACGGCATCACCAGCAATTTGATGATCAGCGCGCGTATTCCCTACATTGCGCGTACCGATATCCGCGAAGGCCACCACTCGCACGTGCATGGCGGCGGCTCTGTCAACGAGGTCGTCGAGCGCGGCGACAGCGAGGGGCTGGGCGACCTGTCGGCGATGCTGCAGTGGCGCTTCCTGAACGATCGCGCCGCCGGCACCCAGTGGGCACTGCTCGGCGGTGTCAAGGCGCCGACCGGGAGCACCGATCGACGCGACCGCGAGGGGGAGCGCTTCGAGCTCGAGTTCCAGCCGGGCACCGGCTCGTGGGACTGGATGGCGGGCCTCGCGGTGAGCCAGAGCCTCGGCCGGCTCTCCCTGCACGCCAATGTGCTGCACACCTTCTCGGGCAAGGGCGATCTCGACACCGACCTCGGCGACCGCCTGCAGGTCAACCTGGCGGCGGCCTACCGGCTGGTCGGAGGCACGATCGCCTCCGGTCCGCCGATGCGCCTCGGGGCCCCGATGTACCACGGCGCCGGACGCAGCCTGAAGGATGACCATCACCACGAGGAGCCGGCCTCGGGCGGCTTGGCGCTGGACGGCGTGCTGGAGCTCAACACCGAGTGGCACGCCCGCCAGACCATCGACGGCGTGAAGGACGATAACTCCGGCGGCTCTGTCGCCTACCTCTCTCCCGGGCTTCGACTGTCGAGCGACAGGTGGTCGAGCTTCGTCTCGGTCGGGATTCCCGTCTCACGCAATCTCTACGGCGTGCAGGCCGAGCCCGATTATCGGCTGCTTTCAGGCGTCGCCGTCTCGTTCTGACCGAGACGATCCCGGCGACCGGCCGCGCCTCGCCGCGGCCGGCTCCCGCCCGTTGCCATATGGGGTCGCTTCCCAAATGCATGCATTCGTACTCGGGCTCCTCGCCTGTCTCGTTGGCCTGCCGGCACTCGCGCATGGCGTGAAAACCCGCACCATCGACATCTCGCACCCCTGGACCTACGGCACCCAGACTTCCGGCGGCGACGTCGAGGTTTACGCGAGGATCAGGAATATCGGCCGCGCGCCCGACCGGCTCGTCGGGGCAAGGACATCCCTCTCCAGATCCGCCGAGATCGTGGTGCCGGCCTCCACGGCGCCCGCACCGGCGGCTCCCGCCCCGTCTCCCGCAATCGATATCCGGCCCGGCGCCGCCGCCGAGTTGTTGCCGGAAAAGCAGCGCATCGTGCTCCGCGCGTTCTCGAAGGCCCTCGCGCCCTACGACACGTTCAAGCTCACGCTCGTCTTCGAGCGCGCGGGCCGCGTCGACGTCGAGGTGCTGGTCGAGGAGCGTTAGCCGCTGCCAGAGGGTGGCTATCGGAGCGGCTGCCACGTCATGTGCGCCACGAGGCGCGCACGCACCTCGGGCAGCCCCATGCCTTGCGGGCCGAGCACGCGGCTCTCGAGGAAATATCCGGTCAGCGCCATGCCGGCCGCGACATCAGCGGCCGCGACCGGACCACGAGCCCGTCCCGCGAGGAAGCCCGGCAGTGGCAGCAGCCGGTCCTTGTACGGCTCGCCCGCCGACGCCGAGACGGCTCGCCCGGTCTTCGGCGATACGTAGATCAGCTGATCGTTGCTGCCCGTGGCCGCGCACACCTCGAGCTCGAGCCCGAACCCCAGCTCCGCCAGCAGCGCCAGCTCCCATCGCACGACCAGCGCCGGCCAGATCGACGGCTCGTCCAGAAAGCCCAGAACGAACAGCGTCACCTCGTAGAGGGCCGGATGCGGATCGCGCTCGGGCAGCAGCCGCGTCAGCACTGCAATGGAGGACAGTGCATCGAGCGGCCCCGGCGCGGCGCCAGCCATGGCCTCCCCCGCAAAGCCACGCCGAAGCTCGATGCCGAGATGGCCGAGCTGATCGGGAAGGCGGCCGCGCCACGTGACGTCGACGTGGTTGCCGGTCTGCAGCACCGGCCTGAGGCGGCGCGAGCGCCCGCCGTGCACGTAGCCCAGGTGCCGCCCGTGCTCGCGCGTCAGGAGCTCGGCGATGGCGGCCGTCTCACCGTGCGGTCGGACCGAAAGCACGATGGCCTCGTCTGTCCAGTTCATGGATGCAGTCTACCACGCCCCTCGCCTGAATGACCGTCCGCCGGGTGCTGCCGGTGCTCCCGAGCCATCCCCGCGAATGCCGGCCACACCCCCTGTTTCAATCGCGGCCTAGCCGCTGCTCCGAGGGCCTTTACACTTGTTAACGGGCCGAATCAGACGGATAGCTCGCTCTGGGCAAAGAGGGAGCGCGCACGCCGTGCTCGTGGGCATTACGATCCTGATCATGATTCTATCGACCGTGGCGACAGCCGCGTTCGTGCTCGCGCCTCGCATCGCCGACGGCCGGGTCGTCTACGCCGCCGAGCCCGACAAGCCGCTGACCTTCGGCTACCAGATGAGCTGGCTCGCCATTCGCACGCGCCACGCGGCTCGCGTGGTCGAGCAGCTGGGTCTCCACGAGCAGGTCGAGGCCAACTGGAACAATGGCCTCGGCACGGTCTACAACGAGGCCGATGCCGAAAGCGCCGTGTTCGTCACCCCGCCCGTCAACGGCTGGACGTTCGTGGTCGGCCTCGCGCTGCCGCAACCGTTGGGCAAGGCGTTCATCGACAAGACCACACCGCTTTTGCTCGAGCTCGGCAGCGAGTTCATCGAGGTGCAGTATTTCCTCGCCTATCCGACCCTCGACTGTTTCGCCTGGGCCCGGGTGATCGACGGCAAGCTGGTGCGGGCCTACGCCATCAACGACGAGGGCGTCGTCTGGAACAAGGGCAAGCCCGGCAAGGAGGAGCGGACGCTCGGCGTCAAGCTCTACGAGGTTCGCGGCGCGCGAAAGCGGCGGGGCGACGCCGAGGGCGAGCTGATCCTCTATCCGACCGAGCAGCATGTCATGGCGCTCGCCGCCAAATGGAGCCTGGACCCCACTAAGATCGAGACGATGCAGGGAATCGGGCCCGCGCAGGGCGTCGTCGGTCGCGCGCCACTGTCGTGGAAGCCGGCGCGCCTGCGGCGGACGGCGTAACGCCGGCCGCATCAGCGAACGTCACTTTATGGCCTGCAAGTCCTGGTCCGCCATGCCGGCGAGCAGAGCCGTCCCGTTCGGCGAGACGCGCATCTCGCCGAACCGGGCCTTCTGCCACTTCTCGGCGGTTCCTTCTTCGAAGAACCAGGCGTCCGTCGCGACGATCCAGCCGAGGCGCCTGGCGTGGAGCGGAAGCACCACTTCGCCCGCGGATGGGGTGGGCTTTACCTCTGATACCGATTTGAAGGTCGCGACACCCCGCTCGTCGACGGTCGCGAGCGCCCAGGCGATGGCACCGGGCACGGGCCGCATGCTCCGCGCGACATCGACGGCGATTTTGAAGCGCAGCGCCATGTAGTCGCCCTGGATCAGCGAGCGCGGATCGACCGGCGCCAGCTCCAGATAGACCTTTCGCCCTGTGGCCAGCGTGCGCTCGTGGCTCGCCACCGACTGCTGGGCCGGCACCGCGACCGCTAGAGCACCGGCCACCACCAGTGCCGTCGCGGGTAGCACGGGCCAGGCTTCGCCGGCCTTCTGCGGCAGCGCCGGCAGGCCGAGCCCGGTCATCCAGCAGAGGACGCCCAAGGCCACTCCCGCCCCGATCATGAGCGCTGCCTTGTCCGTGAGCGGCCAGCCGAGGTCGTAGTAGAAGCTGCCGGCCACCCACAGCGCGACAGCGAGCGCCCCGATCGCGAGCGCCCGATGGCCCGTCGTGGCGGCCACCGCAAGCAGCAGCACCAGCGCGCCCAGCGCCGGCACGAACGCGGCCATGAGCACCGTGATGGCCGCGGCCCCGAGCCCGAGCGCCGTGCGCAGATCCGGCCGCATCCCGAGAAGCCACGTCGCGCCGGCCGCTGCCATGATGGCCGAAAGCGGGCTGAGCGCCGCCCAGCCGAGCCCGATGCCCGTGGCATGCGCACTCGGCCGGACCCTGACCGACGCGGAGAGGAGAAACGTCGGCCCCGCAGTGATCAACGTCATGACGAGAGCCGCTGCGAGCCCCCCGCCGACGAGCCGGTGGGGGCTGGCCGACACCCCGTCCGGCATCAGGGATGCCGCGTCCCGACCAGGATGCGCGTCCGTGGAGCGCCAGGCGAGCCAGCAGCTTCCCGCGGCCAGGAGCAGGGTCACGGCCGTGCTCACGTGGCCCGGGGTCGCACGACGGCCCGTCGCCAGCATCTCGGCGAGGAGCACCACGGTCGCGCCTCCGGCCGCCGCTCCGAGCAGCATGGCCGACCAGCTCTGTCCAACGAGCAGTCCGGCGCCCATGGCCACGACGGCAACGACGAGTGCCGCCGGCGCCGCCGGCATGCGGAGACCTTCGATCAGCCCCAGCACGATCAGCAACAGTCCGACCGCGAGGCCGATCACGGCGATCTGGTGTGCAAAGCTCGTCGGCGTGCAACGGCGAACGGCAGCGACCGAGCCTGCCAGGGCGGCGATGCCGATGACGAGGGCACCGGGGTCGTGTAGGAGCGGGCCGAGCAGCAGGGACAGGAATGCGATCAGAGGCACTGCGGCGAGCAGCGCGCCGACGCCCGTAGTGAGAATCACCGGCCAAGGGCTGCCGCCTCCGAGACGCAGGCCCGGCAGGCGGGCGTCCTTCGCCCGCGCGATCTTGAGAATCGCGGTCCCGGTCGCGCCGACCAGGGCTGCCGCGACGATGCCCACGAGCAGCATGGGCAGGATCGGATCGCGCGAGCCCGTGAGCAGGGCGCGCCCCACCTCCGTGATCAGCAGCACGTCGAGTCCGAGGCCCGCCGCCGCGAGAAGCACGAGATCGAGCGGCTCGAGTGCGACCAGCGCAGCTCCGACTCCCGCCACGACCAGTATGGCGAGTGGCCCGATCGCCGCCGTGCCCTTCCCCGAGGCGAGGATCGACACGAGCCCGCCCTTCACGATCATGGCCAGCGCGACGAGCACGACCAGCCGGAACGTCCAGCGGGTGGCACCGATCCAGGGTCGGAGCGGCGTCACTGGGCTCAGCACCGCCGCGAGTGCCAGCACCATCGCCCAGCTCGTGACCTCGGCGGATGCATTGCCGCTGCTCCACGACCATCCCGAGTAGGTGACGGTCCAGAGCGAGATCGCCGTCGTCACCACCACGCTCCACACGAGCCATACGGCATCGTGCCTGGAGGCGACCGCCCACGGCAGCGTCACGGCCGCCCAGACGGCGAACAGCTGCCAGGCGTCGGCCCCCGTCTGGTACGTCTGCCCGATGAGCGCGAAAAGCCCGCCTGCCGCGAGGACAGACAGCAGCAGGCCCGGCACGCGCACGCGCGGCACCAGCGATACCAGGATCGCCACCGCGAGCGCCGACGCCACGATGGCGAGCCGGCCGTGACGGCTGATGCCGTCCCAATGCGCCGCGATCCAGAAGATGAGCCCGAATCCGATCAGCGCTGCCGCCGCGATCTGCATGGAACCGCGAAGCAAGGCCCGCGACGGGCCGCCGCCGAACGGAGAGGCCGCCCCCTCGCCGTGCTGTCGATGATCGATTGCGATCGTCATGGCTCGCCTCCGCGACTGCTGCAGCATGGCACACTGCCGCTAAGGATTCTTCAAGGCATGCCAACACCATGTGCTCGGCACCGAGGCAACACGAGATGGCCCAGCTCCTGCCGCGATAGGGTCTCCATTCGACCGAGCCACCGCCCTACTCCCCTCCTATGCCGGTTGTTCGGTCGGGGGATGCGGGGCCGCGCTGCCGTCGCGGGACTTTTGGAGCGAGCGACACATGTCGATGAGCCGCAAGCATGAATTGATCACGTGGAGCCTCGGTTTGAGCCTGGCGCTCGGCACGGTGGCGGCTCATGCGGCCGACCTAGACGGACCGCGCTACATCCCGCCGCCCGCCGCGCCATACAGCGACATCGGTCCGTGGACCGGCTTCCACGTCGGCGGCACGCTCGGCTACGGCTGGGGCGAAGGACGGACCGGCGGCGACATCGGCGCCATCCCGTTCCAGCAATCGGGCATGCTTGGAACCATCTTTGCGGGCTACGACTGGCAGATCGGGCGCACCGTGCTCGGCGTCGAGGCCGATGTCGGCATCGGCGACCTCTCCGCCACCGAGACGACGTCGTCTGGCGTCCTCACGTCGTCACTCAATGCCATGGGCTCGTTGCGGGCGCGCGCCGGATTTCTCGTCTCACCGGCCCTGCTCCTCTACGGCACGGCCGGCCTCGCCTGGGCCGATATGGATTACCAGCTCGTCGGCGACGCCGCCCGGTCCGAGACGTTTCTCGGCTACCAGGTCGGCCTTGGTGGTGAGATGAAGGTCTCCGAGCAGATCGCACTCCGCCTGGAGTACGTCTACACCGGCTTCGACAGTGAGCGTGTCATCCACTCGGGCCAGAGCAATTCCTTCGACCCGAGTTTCAATGCCGTCCGCGCTGGCCTGTCGTTCAAATTCTGACCAGGGTTGGCCCGCGCGGAAGCACAGGGCCTTCAGGCGACCTGCCGTACGGCCGTCTCGGCCTTGCCCACGCGGTCACCGAGTTGGATGACCTGGGCCGTCGAGCGAACGGGAGCGATCACCCGTGGCGCAAGGGCCGATCGCCGGGGCTTCAGCATGGTTGCACTTGCCGCCGCGCGTTTCGGCACCGGCTTCGTCGCCGACGTCGAGGCTGCACGCGGCCGGGCTCTCGCTTTGGGAGCATTCAGCGCCACCGAGGACGCGATGCGCTGGGGCAGCATGCTGCGCCGCGGCCGAGCCGCCGCCAGCACGTGAATCTCCGCACTGTACGGCTGCTCGCTCGCCGCATCTGGTCGCGCATCCTCCACCGATCCAATGCTCGGAGCCTCGTCGAGCCAGCCGCAATCCTGCAAATCCACGACGGCGCCAAAAGCAGCGATCGGCAGTGGTGGCGGCAGCGACACGACCGCCTCGCGCGCTATCGGCTCTGCGACGTCCGGCACCGTCGTAACGGCCGTTTCGGCACTCACACGCGTCTTACCTGCCGCCCCGCCCAGGCTCCGATAGAGCCAGGCGAGTGCGCCTGCAAATATGTTGGACATTTCCGAGCTTCCCCTTCCCCAAGGCGGGCCTCGCGAACCCGCCCCCACACCTGCAATTATCCACGACAGGCGTTAAAACGGGGACAACGGACGTCGCGATGGGGGACATTCCGTCTGCGCGAATAGCATTTCCTGCACGTGCGAGTGCGGCTACGCTGCTTGTTGAGCTGGCACCCTGCACGGAACCCGCGCCTCGAGGTCTCCCCACAACTCAAGGCTGCTCGACGATGGCCGCCATTTGCCGGGCGATCATCCGCTCGAGCGAGCCCTCGAAGGGAACGGTGAAGTAGCGGGCGCCTCGCGGGTCGCTCTGCCATGCAGCGAGATGATCGGCAAAGTCGTCGGGTGGCTCTGCCACGCCGTCCTGGACGGTTACCGTTTCCCCGAGGGCCTCGAAAGTAAGAGGAAGGAAGGGGACCGAGACCACCTCGATGGAGCCGTCGTCGGCCCGCTCGAGGGAGGCCGTCACGGCACAGCACGCGATGCGCCGTCCGCCCTCGAAAGTAACGACGGCGCCGATCAGAATACGCGAGTCCGCTACCTCGGAAGGGGCCGCATAGGCCCAACGTTGCCCTGCCTCGAACATCATGCCTGCCCCGCGCTCGCTGTTGCCGGCCGCCAGACCTGCGTCGGCGGCCGCTACTCGTGCAGGTCGGCATGGCGAGGTGGTGGCAGCCCGCTCGGCAACCCCACAGGCGGCGTCAGATCCGCCGCTCGTCCCGGCGATGTTGCGGACCGGGTCCCGCATCGCCGCCCCGTACAGGCGGTACATAGAGCCGGTCGGCCGAGCACAGCTTCCGAGCATCCTCGTTGCGGCCGCACGCGCGGGGGCTGCCTTCGCGGGTGAGGCAGACGCGAATCTCGCGGAGCCGGTTGCCCGGGCCCCCGCAGGCGATGGCGAGGCTCTCGGCCTTGAGCTCCGGATTGACCGACAGGAAATCGCGGATCACCTCGGCGGGCGTCACCGTGAAGGCCTGGTTCGGCCGCTCGAAGCGAGGTGGCACCCGCACCTTCTGGAACATCTGCCGCGCGACCTTGAAATACTCGTCCGGCGTCAATCCCGAGCAGGTGCCGTGCTTCCGGTACTCGTGGATCACGAGGCGCTGGCTCGGCATGATGTCGAGCATGCGGTCGATGGTCGACTGCGGCACGAACGGGCGCGATTGCGTCGGACAATCCTGCGGCCACCCGCGCTCGTGCTGTGGCCACAGCCCGTGCAAGACGAAAGAATAGCGCTTGCCGTCACGGCTGTGGCATTGCGGATCGTAGCCGTCGCGCCGAAGCCCGGCACAGTATGTGGGGCTCCACGACATGACGAGAGCGTAGTAGTCGAAGCGCCCGGCCTCGTTGCGTCCGGGCGGCTGTGCTGCATACGGTGCCCGTCCTCCCGCGCCAGGACCGAATTGCGCCTGGGCCGGCGAGCCAGCGAGCCCCAGAAGCGTGGCACCGGCAATGGCGAGGGCGGCAAGGTGGCGGCAGAAGGACATGGCAGCGATCCTCGTTCGAGGGACGGACCGTAGACGGCTCGATGCGATAAGCACGACCTCGACGGCGTTGGCAAGCCGCTCGACGGGCAAGGGAACCTCGTCGGCTTTTGCGAGTTGCCTTGGCACCCGATGCCGTCTATCCGATGGCAGCTTCCTGTCATAGCAGAGGTTTGAGCCATGGTCCTCGTGCGTTGCATGACTGCGGCGGTGCTCGCCGCCACCCTGGGTATCGGCTCGGCAACGGCCTCGGACGTCGTCGTGCGGGAGGACGGCAGGACGAAAGTCGTTGCGCCGACGACCCGCGTCACGGTCGACGAGCACACCGGCGACACGCGCGTTGGCGTTCGCGCGCCCGGGACCAGGGTCGACGTCGACACCGAGCGCGGCCGGGTGCGCGTGCGCGTGCCCTACTACAGCGGCGACATCCGCTGGTAGCCCGCACCTGCGCTCGGCTCGAACGGTCGTGTCAGGGCCTGCGGCGTTTCGATCGAGCTTGGTGAGCCACCTCGGCCGCCAACATCAGGTGTTGGCTCGATCCATACGCCTCTCGACAGCCGAGGCGCTCCCCCATTAGCTTGCCCATCGCACGGAATATCCCGTCGCCGTGCCCCTGCGCGGCCCGGATGGAGGCGAGCCGATGACCGCGACGACGACTGCCCGCCCGCGGTCCGCCTTTCCAACCTGGGCCGTGATCCTGGCGGCTGGCTGCATCGTAGCCGTCACCGTCGGGCTGCGGCAGGTCGTCGGCCTCTACATGGTCCCGGTCAGCCAGAGCCTCGGCACCGGCGTCTCGCCGTTCTCGAACTCGGCGGCGCTCGCCAATCTGCTGTGGGGCGTTGCGGGCGTCGTCGCCGGCACCTTCGCCGATCGCTACGGGGCTGGCCGCGTCACGGCGCTCGGCATCCTGCTCATCATGCTCGGCTATGGGATCATGTATGCCGCGCGCACGGGCGACGAGCTGATCTGGAGCGGCGCCGCGATGGGGCTCGGTGTCGGCGCCTGCGGCCTCACCGTCATGGTGGGGGTCGTCGGCCGCGCCGCCGCGCCGGAGAAGCGGACGGCAGCCATCGCCGCCCTCGGCATGGCGAGCGGCATCGGCAATTTCGTCGCCTTCCCGTATACGCACCTCCTGATCGAGCTGCTCGGCTGGAAGACCAGCCTCCTCGCCGTGATCGGCACGCTCGGGCTCCTGCTGCCGTGCGTGATCGTCGTCGCTGGCAGGCCCACGGCCGCCCCCGGAATCAAGCCGCAAACGCTCGGCGAGGCTTTCAGCGAGGCCTTCCGGTTGCCGAGCTACTGGCTGCTCGTGATTGGCTACTCCGTGTGCGGCTTCCACGTCGCCTTCTACTCGGTGCATCTGCCTGCCTACGTCGCCTCGCTCGGGCTCGAGCCGTGGGTGGCCGTCTGGGCGCTGACCGTGACCGGGATCGCCAACATCGTCGGCACCTATCTGTCAGGGCGCGTGGCGCGGCACATGGAGAAGAGGCTGGCGCTGACGATCCTCTACCTGATGCGCTGCTTCGTGTTCCTGGGTCTCCTCTACCTGCCACCCCGGCCCGAGACGATCATCGCCCTTTCTGCCGTGCTCGGTCTGTTCTGGCTCGCCACCATTCCGCTGACGAGCGGCCTCATAGCGACGTTCTTCGGCACGGTATGGCTGTCGATGCTGTTCGGCTTCGTGATGCTGTCGCACCAGCTCGGCTCGTTCACCGGCGTATGGCTCGCGGGCGTGCTCTACGACCTCACGAGATCCTATGACGCCATATGGTGGATCTCGATCGCGCTGTCGCTGACGGCGGCACTGCTGCACTTCCCGATCCGTGAGCGGCCGGTATCGCGCTTGCAGACTGCCGCCTGATCAGGCGAATCGCGCCCTTGTGCACCGCCCCCGGGTTTGCGAGCTTGCGCCACGACTGGCTACGGGGCGCGGCGAGGGGTGCATGACGGGTAGATTGAGGCTCGGCTCGGATATCGGCGGCACGTTCACGGATCTGATCCTGGCGAGCGAGGACGGCAGCACCTTCGAGATCGGCAAGGTGCTGACCACGCCCGAGGCGCCGGACGACGCCGTGGTTGCCGGCGGCGGGCAGGTGATCGCCGCAGCGGGCGCCCGGGGTGCGGACGTCGGCCACGTCATCCACGGCACGACGCTCTTCACCAATGCGCTGATCGAGCGGAAAGGCGCGCGCACTGCGCTGATCACCACGAAAGGCTTCCGTGACGCGCTCGAGATCGCGCGCGAGCACCGCTACGACATGTACGATCTGCGCCTGAAGCGGCCGCCGCCGCTGGCGCCGCGTTACCTGCGCTTCGAGGTGGACGAGCGCGTCCTGGTCGACGGCACGGTCGAGCGGCCGCTCGACGAGGCATCGGTGCGCGCCCTCCTGCCGCTGCTCGAGGCCGAGCGCATCGAGGCCTTGGGCATCTGCCTCCTCCATTCCTACGTCAACGACGCCCACGAGCGCCGCGTCGCCGAGATCGTCTCGGCCGCGCTGCCGCATCTCGCCATCACCGTCTCGAGCGAGCTCGTCCCCGAGATCCGCGAGTACGACCGCACCTCGACCACGCTCGCCAACGTCTACGTGAAGCGCATCGCCGAGCGCTACCTCGGCCGGTTGCAGAAGCGGCTGACAGACGAGCAGCACATCGCCGGCGCTCTCTACGTCATGCAGTCGAACGGCGGCGTCAGCCGCATCGAGGAGGCGACGCGCTATCCCGTGCGGCTCGTCGAGTCCGGACCGGCGGCCGGTGCGCTGGCTGCCGCCTACTACGGCGCGCTCACCGGCCACCCCGACCTCCTCTCCTTCGACATGGGCGGCACCACGGCCAAGGCCTGCATCATCGACAAGGGCGAGCCGCTGATCGCGCCCGAGTTCGAGGTGGCGCGCGAGTACCAGTTCAAGAAGGGCTCGGGCCTGCCAGTCAAGGTCTCCGTCATAGAGATGATCGAGATCGGCACCGGCGGCGGCTCCATCGCCCGCGTCGACGGCCTGAAGCGGCTGCAGGTCGGCCCGCAGAGCGCGGGCGCCAAGCCCGGACCCGTCTGCTACGGCCAGGGCGGCACCGAGCCGACCGTCACCGATGCCGACCTCGCGCTCGGCTATCTCGACCCCGCCTTCTTCCTCGGCGGCAAGATGCGCCTCGACGTCGAAGGCTCGCGCCGCGCCGTCGCCGAGAAGGTCGGCGGACCGCTCGGCCTCGCCGGCACCGAGGCCGCCTGGGGCATCCACCAGCTCGCCAACGAGGCGATGGCCTCCGCCGCCCGCATCCACGCCATCGAGCGTGGCAAGGACGCCTCGCGGCTGCCGATCTTCGCCTTCGGCGGCGCCGGCCCGGTGCACGCCTACGGCGTCGCACGCATTCTCAGATCGTCGCGCGTCATCTACCCGCTCGGCGCCGGCGTCATGAGCGCCATCGGCATGCTGACGGCGCCGCTCGCGTTCGACTTCGTGCGCACGTTCCCCGGCGGCCTCGACAGCATGGACTGGGCAGGCGTCGCGCGCGTCGTCGAAGGCATGGAGGCGGAGGGCCGCGAGATCCTCTCGCACAGCGTTCCGCCCGCAGACATCCGCTTCCAGCGCTATGCCGACATGCGCTATCGCAAGCAGGGCTACGATGTCCGCGTGCCGATCCCGTCCGGCAAGCTCGGCCCGGACTCCCACCACGAGATCAGGCGTCGGTTCGAGGAGGTGTTCGAGAGGCTCTACGGCCACGTCATCCCGAACACGCCGATCGACGTGCTGTCGTGGCGCGTCATCGCGCTCGGCCCCAAGCCGAGCCTCGTGCTGCCCAAGGGACAGAATGCCGGCGGCGGGACCGAAGCGGCCGTGAAAGGCAAACGCTCGATCTATCTGCCGGCGTCGCGCGGCTTTGCCGACGTTCCCGTCTACGACCGCTATCTGCTGGCCCCCGGCAGCCGCCTCGAAGGCCCGGCCATCGTCGAGGAGCGCGAATCCACCGTCGTCGTGAACGGCCCCGCCCGCATCCACGTCGACGACTGGAGCAACCTCGTGGTGGACGTTGGAGCTGCGTAGCCTACGAGCCGGCTGATTTTCTCTACGAGTGACCCCATGCCCATCGATCAGATCACCCTCGACATCCTCTGGAGCCGGCTCATCGCCACGGTGAACGAGCAGGCCGCCGCACTCGTGCGTACGTCCTTCACCGCCATCGTACGCGACTCCGGCGACCTCGCCGCCGCCGTGTTCGACCGCCGCGGCCGCATGGTGGCCCAGTCCGTCACCGGCACGCCCGGCCACATCAACCCGATGGCGACGGGCATGGTGCACTTCCTTGAGCGCTTCCCCATCGATACGCTGAAGCCCGGCGACGTGCTCATCACCAACGACCCGTGGATGACGGCGTCGCAGATCAACGACCTCACCATCGCGACGCCCGTCTTCAAGAACGGTCGCGCCATCGCGCTCTTCGCCAACTGCTGTCATGCGCTCGACATCGGCGGGCGCGGGCTCGCCGCCGACAGCCGCTCCGTCTACGAGGAGGGCCTCTACCTCCCGCTTCTGAAGCTCGTCGATGCCGGCAAGCCGGTCGAGCCCATCTTCGACATCATCCGCGCCAACGTACGCACGCCCGAGGAGGTGATCGGCGACATCCACTCGCAGATGATCGCCAATGAGGTCGGCGCAGAGCAGCTGCTCTCGTTCCTCGACGAGTTCGGCCTCGCCGACATCGAGACGCTGTCCGACGAGATCATCGACCGCACCGAAGCGGCCATGCGCAAGGCGATCCGCGACATCCCGGATGGCGACTACCGCTCGCGCATGCAGATCGACGGCTTCGACGACAAGCCCATCACCATCGACTGCTGCGTGCGTGTCAGGGGCGACGACATCGAGATCGACTTCGCCGGCTCGAGCCCGCAGGTGCCGCTCGGCGTCAACGTCGCGCTCAACTACACGCAGGGCTACACCACCTACGGCCTCAAGTGCGCCATCTCGCCGGACGTGCCGAACAACGCCGGCAGCTTCCGCCCCGTGCGCATCACGGCACCCGAAGGCTCCATCCTCAACGCCCGCCATCCGGCGGCCGTCGGCGGACGCCATCTCGTCGGCCACTTCTGCCCGTCGGCTGTGATGATGGCGCTCGCTGGCGCCCTCCCCGAGAAGGTGCAGGCACCAGGCTTCGACGGCATCTGGAACAGCCAGCTCGAGGGCGAGTTGCCCGGCGACCAGCACAAGCGCTTCGCCTACATCTGGTTCTCGGCCGGCGGCACCGGTGCCATGCACGGCAAGGACGGCCTCTCGGCTGTGGCCTATCCCTCGGGCATCGCAGGCTTCCCGGCCGAGGTGATCGAGGCGTCGTCGCCGGTCGTGATGCACAAGCGCGAGCTCAGGCAGGACTCGGGCGGCCCGGGCCAGTGGCGCGGCGGCCTCTCTCAGGTGATGGAGTACTCCATCCGCACCGGCAAGCCCGTGTACCTCCAGAGCTTCTACGAGCGGACGAAGCACCCGGCCCCCGGCCTCCACGGCGGCAGGCCGGGCGCGGCCGGTCGCCTCTCGGCCGACCACGATCCGCAGCCGGTGCCGAAGATCACGAGCGTCATCAATCCGGGCACCACGGTCCGCATCGAGTTGCCGGGCGGCGGAGGCTTTGGCACTCCCGTAGCGCGTGACCCGGCGGCCGTGCTCGCCGACGTGCGCAACGGCTACGTGTCGCGCGAGGCTGCCGAGCGCGAATATGGCGTCGTGGTCGATACGGCACGATGGGCCGTCGACGAGGCAGCGACACGCGCACGCCGCGCTGCGATGCGGCTATCCGCGTAGCCGCCGAGCGTCACGACCAATCACAAGAATTCAGGGCAGGAAGCACATGCACGATCTGGTCATCAAGGGCGGCACGGTCATCGATGGCACCGGCGCCGACAGGCGCATCGCCGACGTCGCCGTCTCGGCGGGCCGCATCGCCGAGGTCGGCGGCGACGTCGGCGCCGGGCGCCGCGAGATCCGCGCCGACGGGCTTCTCGTCACGCCCGGCTTCGTCGACATTCACACGCATTACGACGGCCAGGCGACGTGGGACAGCCAGCTTGCGCCCTCGTCGCTGCACGGCGTCACGACCGCCATCTTCGGCAATTGCGGCGTCGGCTTTGCGCCGGTGAAGCCCGGCACCAGCGACTTCCTGATCAACCTGATGGAAGGCATCGAGGACATTCCCGGCACGGTGCTCGCAGAAGGCGTGAGCTTCGCCTGGGAGTCTTTCGCCGACTACATGGCCGCCCTCGATGCCATTCCCCATGCCATCGACATCGGCACGCAGGTGCCACACACGGCACTGCGCTTCTACGTCATGGGCGAGCGGGGCGCCGAGCACGGCGAGGCCCCGACCGAGGGCGAGATCGCGCGCATGGGCTCGCTGCTCGAGGAGGCGCTTGCCGCCGGTGCCCTCGGCTTCACCACCTCGCGCACCACCAAGCACCGCGCCAAGGACGGGCGCCCCGTGCCGTCGCTCTCGGCGCGCGAGCCGGAGCTCGCCGGCCTCGCCCGCGCCATGCGCAAGGCGGGCCGCGGCGTGCTCGAGGTCAACTCCGACTTCGGTCCCGGCGAGTTCCAGATGCTGGAGGAGGCGGCAGCCATCGCTGGCCGGCCGCTCTCGTGCCTGCTCGTGCAGGTGCGCCAGCAACCGCGGTTGTGGCGCGAGACGCTCGACTGGATCCACGCCATGCGCGGCAAGGGTATCGACGCCACGGCACAGGTGTCGTGCCGTGGCATCGGCGTCCTGATGGGCCTCGAGACGACGCTGCACCCCTTCGCGGGCCACCCGGCCTGGCGCGAGGTCGCGGATCTGCCGCCCGCCGCACGCTACGCACGATTGAAGGAGGATGCGCCGCTCCGCCGCCGCCTGATCGAGGAGCGTCCGACCGACGATCTGAGCCGCTTCGTCGAGGGCATGCTCGACCGCACCTTCCGGCTGGGCCCCGAGCTAAACTACGAGCCCGACCCGGCGCGCAACGTCGTCGCCGAGGCGCAGGAACGTGGCCGCACGGTGTGGGACTGGACCCTCGAGGTGATGATGGCCTCGGACGGCAAGGGCATGATGATGCACCCGTTCGAGAACTACGCCGACGGCAGCCTCGACACCGTGCGCGAGATGCTGACCGACTCCGCGACCGTGATGGGCGTCGCCGACGGCGGCGCACACGTCGGCATCATCTGCGACGCCAGCCAGCCGACCTTTCTGCTCTCCTACTGGGGCCGGGACAGGAAGCAGGGCCGGCTGCCGCTCGAGTGGCTGGTGAGGAAGCACGCGCACGAGACGGCGCTGTGCTACGGCCTCCGCGACCGCGGCGTCATCGCGCCCGGCATGAAGGCCGACCTCAACGTCATCGACGGCGACGCGCTGCGCCTGCTGCCGCCCGAGGTGATCTACGACCTGCCGACCGGCGGCCGGCGCATCATGCAGAAGGCCAAAGGCTACCGGCACACGTTCGTCTCGGGCGTCGAGACGCTTTGCGACGACACCCCGACCGGCGCCCTGCCAGGCCGCATCGTGAGGGGGTGAGACGAGTGGCGATGCAGCGAAGGCTCGGCCCGTCGTTCTCTGCCCGAGCCTTCGTCAATCGTAATAGGGTACGGCCTCGGCCAGTGCCATGTAGAACTGCCCCCAGGTGATATCGGATTCCGTCACGAACTCCGCGATCGAATGCGGCGGGGATTCGCTGCGGTATTTGAAAACATCGCTTTGCGTCTCTGTATAGATATGGAAAGTGGCGGCGAAATCGTGCCGGTCCATGGGGCAATAGACCTTGTGCGTCTGGAAGCGGTCGGGCGCCATCCACGAGCAGCTGTCTGGCGTCACGGCCAACAACGCACTCGGCTGCGGATCGGAGCCGAGCCT
>JBFWQN010000031.1:0-19566 GCA_050249405.1 Hyphomicrobiaceae bacterium
GCCATAGGTGATGAAGATCTTGGTGCCCGTGATGCGATAGGTGCCGTCCCCCTGGCGCACGGCCTTGGTGCGGAGCTGGCCCAGGTCCGAGCCGGCGTGCGGCTCGGTGAGGTTCATGGTGCCGGTCCACTTGCCCGAGACCATGTTGGGCAGGTAGAGGCGCTTCAGCTCGTCGCTGCCGTGCGAGGCGAGGGCGTCGACAGCGCCCTGGGTCAGCAGCGGGCAGAGGCCGAAGCCCATGTTGGCCGAGTTCCAGATCTCGCAGGCAGCCATCGACACCATCTCGGGAAGCCCCTGGCCACCGAGACTTTCCTCGGCAGCGAGCGAGGCCCAGCCGCCCTCCGCGAAAGCCTGGTAGGCCTCCTTCCAGCCAGCCGGCGTCTCGACCTTGCCGTCGACGAGTCGCGATCCCGTCCGGTCACCCGCTGCGTCGAGCGGCGCGAGCACGGCGCTGGCGAACTTGCCCGCCTCGTCGATCACAGCGCGTACGGTGTCCTCGTCGACCCCCACCGTTCCCGACGCAATCAGCTCGTCGAGCCCCGCTGCGGTCTTGAGCGCGAACATGATGTCGTCTACTGGAGCACGATAGGTCATGGGCTCGCTGCCATTCTGGTGTGAGGCTGGCCTGACATGAGGCCGGTCGGCGGCGCCAGAGCCTCCTGGAAAGGCGGCGCGGCCACGCGAGGGAGGAATATACGCTCCGTGCGGGTCGCTCAACCGAGCCCGGAATCGATTGCTGAGGCGGCTCGTCTGCTGCGGGACGGCAAGCTCGTGGCGTTCCCGACGGAAACGGTCTACGGCCTCGGCGCAGATGCAACCCAGGGCCGCGCGGTCGCCGCCATCTACGAGGCGAAGGGCCGGCCACGCTTCAATCCCCTGATCGCGCACGTTGCCGACATCGATGCAGCCGAGGCCATCGCCGAGGTCGGGGCCGCCGCGCGGCGCCTCGCCGAGGCCTTCTGGCCGGGACCGCTCACGCTCGTGCTGCCCCAGCGCCCGGGCTCGCCGATTGCGAGCCTCGTCACCGCTGGCCTCGACACTGTCGCCGTGCGGGTGCCGTCGCATCCGGTCGCGCGTGATCTGCTGCGCGCCGTGGGGCGCCCGGTGGCCGCGCCGTCTGCCAACCGCTCGGGCCATGTCAGTGCCACCACGGCTGCCCACGTCGCGGCCGACCTCGGAGCCAGCGTCTCTCTGATCATCGACGGCGGCCCGGCACATCTCGGCATCGAATCGACCATCGTCGACGTCTCGCAGAAGGTGCCGCTGCTGCTGAGGCCGGGTGCGGTGACGGCCGAGGCGCTCGCGGAGCGGCTGGGCGCGGCGCCGCGCCCAGCCGCTCCGGCGGCGGCCGATAGGCCTAGCGCGCCCGGGCAGCTGGAGAGCCATTATGCTCCGTCATTGCCTGTGCGCCTCGAGGCGACCAGTCCCCGCGAAGGCGAGGCGTTCCTGGCCTTCGGGCCCTTTGCCCCCGCCTATGATGGTCCCCTGCTCAACTTGAGCCCACGCGGCGACCTCGTCGAGGCGGCGGCCAATCTGTTCGCCGCGCTGCGCCGGCTCGACGGCTCGGGTGCGCGCGGATTGGCCGTGATGCCGATCCCGGGTCAAGGGCTGGGCGTAGCGATCAACGACCGCTTGCGGCGGGCGGCAGCCCCGCGACCGGCGCGCGACGCCCACGGGAAGGCGGAAAGGCCTCGCACGCCATGAACCTCTACCTTCCGATCGCCGAGATCGCGTTGCCGCTGCCTCTGCTGCTCGGGCTCGGCATCGCAGTCGGCGTGCTGTCGGGCATGTTCGGCATCGGTGGCGGCTTCATCACCACGCCGATGCTCATTTTCCTCGGCGTGCCGCCGGCAGTCGCCGTCGGCACCGGCACCAGCCAGGTGGTCGCGTCATCGGTATCGGGGGCCCTCGGCCACTGGGGGCGCGGCAATGTCGACGTCAAGATGGGCCTCTATCTGATTGTCGGCGGCCTGTTCGGCGCCACGACCGGCATCTGGCTGCAGCAGCTGCTGAAGGCGGCAGGCCAGCTCGATTTCTTCACCACCATGACGTACGTCATCATGCTCGGCACCGTCGGCGGGCTCATGCTGATCGAGGCCACCCGAGCCATGCTGAAGTCTTCGGCCGGACAGCCGCAGGGCAGTGCTCGCCGGGCCGGGCAGCACAGCTGGGTGCAGCGGCTTCCTCTCAAGACACGGTTTCACGTGTCGAAGCTCTATATCAGCGCGCTGCCGCCGCTCGGCATCGGTGCTTTCGTCGGCTGGCTGACGGCGATCATGGGCGTCGGCGGAGGCTTTCTGCTGGTTCCGGCGCTGATCTACCTGATCCGCATGCCGACGCGCATGGCACTCGGCACCTCGGCCTTCCAGATCATATTCGTTGCGGCCTACGCCACCGTGCTGCAGGCCACCGAGAACTACGCCATCGATGCTGCGCTTGCGCTGCCGCTCATCGTCGGGGGTGTGATCGGCGCCCATCTCGGGGTCATGGTGGCGGGTCGTCTCAATCCCGAGCAGCTGCGCGCCCTGCTCGGCGTGCTGGTGCTCGCGGTGGCGATCCGCATGGCGGGCGGCCTCGTGCTGCATCCCAATCACCTCTACTCCCTCGATACCGGCGAAATCCGCATCGAAAAGGCGGCGGCTGCCCGCGAGAGCACACCCCCGCGCCCCACTGGCCCGACGCAATAGCGCCTGCGGTTGCGACCGGAAGCGGGTCTGTCGGCAAGCGCTTGCTTGCCCTCGGGCCCGAGTTTGTCTAGCAAGGAGACGAGCTGTCCGAACGACCTGAGGAGCGCCTTCGATAGCGCCAGCCTCGGGCGATCAAGGGAGGAGTACCGAAGTGCAGCACAGTCCCGCCGGGGGCGTGGTCACTGCCGGGCGCACCGTTCCGCCTGCAAGCGTCCAGCCGGGCAAGCCGGTGCTCGAGATCGACAACCTGCACGTCCATTTCGTCACCTCGCATGGCACTGTGCGGGCCGTGGAGGGCGTCAGCTACGTCGTGCATCCTGGCGAGATGGTGGCGATCGTCGGGGAATCGGGATCCGGGAAATCCGTCTCCGCCCTGGCTGTGATGCGCCTGCTGCCGCCGCATTCGGCGCGCATCGTCGACGGGACGATCCGTTTCGAGGGCAAGTCCCTGCTCGATCTCGACGACGAGGGCATGCGCCAGATCCGCGGCCGCTCCATCTCGATGATCTTCCAGGAGCCGATGACGTCGCTCAACCCGGTGCTGTCCATCGGGCTGCAGATCAAGGAGCCGCTCACCATCCACATGGGGATGAGCGACGAGCAGGCGACCGAGCGCGCCATCGAGCTGCTGACGCTGGTCGGCATCACCGACCCGGCGAGCCGGCTCAAGCAATACCCGCACCAGCTGTCGGGCGGCATGCGCCAGCGCGTGATGATCGCCATCGGCCTCGCGTGCAATCCGCGCCTGCTCATCGCCGACGAGCCGACCACGGCGCTCGACGTGACCATCCAGGCGCAGATCCTCGAGCTGATGAAGGATCTTTCGCGACGTCTCGGCATCGCCGTGGTCATCATCACGCACAACCTCGGCATCGTGGCGCGCTACGCCGACCGGGTGAACGTCATGTATGCGGCGCGGCTCGTCGAGAGCGGCACCGCCGAGCGGGTTTTCGCGCGCCCCCTGCATCCTTACGCGCGCGGGCTGCTCGCCGCCGTGCCGCGGCTCGACCGCGGGCGCTCCATGAAGCTCGCGACGATCGACGGCGCACCGCCCAATCTGCTGAACCCGCCGGAGGGTTGCCGTTTCCGTCCCCGATGCCGGTTCGCCTACGACGCCTGCGGTCATGTGCCGGAGTTCAGGGAGATCGAGCCCGGCCACTACGCGGCCTGTCACCGGACACCCGAGATCGAGCAGCTCGACGTCGCCACGGTCGCGGAGGTGCAGACCGGCTTCGCCGTTGCCGCAGATGCCAAGGACATGCTGTCCATCAAGGGCGCGAGCAAGTTCTTCCCCATCGGCGGCGGCCTGTTTCGGGGCGAGGCGAAGCTCGTGCGCGCTGTCAACAATGTCACGCTCGCGGTGCGCGCGGGCGAGACGCTGGGCCTCGTCGGAGAATCGGGTTGCGGCAAGTCGACACTCGGTCGACTGGTGCTGCGCCTCGACGAGCCGACCGGCGGCGAGATCCTGTTCGACGGCGTCGATCTTGCACACATGAAACGGCGCGACATGATCGCCATCCGCAAGCGGATGCAGGTGATCTTCCAGGACCCCTACTCGTCGTTGAACCCCCGCATGACCGTCGGCCAGATCATCGGCGAGCCGATCGGCGTGCACGGCATCCTGCCCAAGGAGAAGATCGACGACAGGGTGGCGGAGCTCCTGCAACTCGTCGGCCTGTTTCCCTATATGGCGCTGCGCTACCCGCACGAGCTTTCGGGCGGCCAGCGCCAGAGGGTCGGCATCGCGCGCGCACTCGCCGTCAATCCGCAGGTGATCGTCTGCGACGAGGCCGTCTCGGCGCTCGACGTGTCGATCCAGGGGCAGGTGATCAATCTGCTCGAGGATTTGCAGCAGAAGCTCGGGCTCACCTACCTGTTCATTGCCCACGACCTCGCCGTCGTGCGACACATCTCGACGCGCGTCGCCGTGATGTACCTCGGCCGCATCGTGGAGCTTGCGGACTCGGGCGAGCTGTTCGCCAATCCGAAGCATCCCTACACGCAGGCGCTGCTCGCCGCCGCCCCCATTCCCGATCCGGTGATCGAGCGCACGCGGCCGAGAAAGATCATCACGGGCGAGCTGCCGAGCCCGGTCAATCCTCCGTCGGGCTGCGTGTTCCATCCGCGCTGCCCGCTCGCGACCGAGGACTGCAAGAAGGCCGTCCCGGCGCAGCGCGAGCTGGCGCCGGGACACATGGTCGCCTGCATCCACGCTTGAAGCCGGCCGCCTGTCGGCGGCCACCCACTACGACTCCAGGAGCACCATGCGCACCACGTACTCCATTGCTGCCGCATCCGTCTGCACCGCGCTCGCGATCCTTCCGGCGTCGGCCCAGACGCCGAAGCGCGGCGGCATCCTGCAATTCGGCGTGGTGGCCGAGTTGCCGACCAGCGACTGTCATGCGGCGACGACTTTCGCCATGGTTCATCCCGTGGCCCCGCAATACTCGACTCTGCTGAAGCTCTCTGGCCCCCACGACAACATCAAGATCGTCGGCGATCTGGCCGAGAGCTGGGAGCGTTCGGCGGACGGCCTCACCTACACATTCAAGCTGAGGAAAGGGGGCAAGTTCCACGACGGGTCGGATTTCACATCGGCTGATATCAAGGCCACGTACGACCGCATCCGCAAGCCGCCGGAAGGCATCGTCTCGGTGCGCAAGGCGCTGCACGCCGCCATCAAGGATATCGAGACGCCCGATCCCTACACCGTCATCTTCCGGATGGGCGAGATCGACGCCTCCATCGACCTGCAGTTCGCCTCGCCCTTCAATTGCGTCTACAGCGCCAAGAAGCTGGCGCAGGACGCGAACTACCCGGCGAAGGAGGTCATGGGCACCGGCGCCTTCCAGTTCGTCGAGTACGTCAAGGGCTCGCACTGGTCGGCCAAGCGTTTCGATGGCTATTATCAGAAAGATCGGCCCTACCTGGACGGCTACAAGGCCTTCATGGTCAAGGGTGCGGCCGTCGTTGCCGGCATCCAGGGCGGCCAGTTCGACGCGGAGTTCCGCGGACGCTCGCCGGCCGAGCGCGACACGCTCGTCAAGGCGATGGGCAACAAGGTCACGGTGCTCGAAGGGCCGTGGATCACGAATATCCAGCTCTATGTAAATACCGAGAGGAAGCCGTTCGACGACGTGCGCGTGCGGCAGGCCCTGACGCTCGCCATCGACCGTTGGGGTGGCAGCGCCTCCATGAGCAAGATTTCTCTGCTCAAGGGTGTGAGCGGCATCTTCCGGCCGGGCGCGACATGGGCCCTGCCCAAAGCCGAGCTCGAGAAGCTGCCGGGGTTCTGGCCGGACATCGAGAAGTCGCGGGCCGAGGCGCGCCGGCTGCTTGCGGAGGCGGGCCATCCCAACCTCAAGCTCAGGCTCTTCAACAGGCAGCTCGGCCAGCCCTTCCAGCCGGCCGGCATCTTCGTCGTCGACCAGTGGCGCCGGGTCGGCATCCAGGCCGAGCACGTCGAGATCGAGACATCGCCCTACTTCAAGGCGATCGAGGCCGGTGACTTCGACGTCGCCGTCAACAACATCTCCGACTTCGCCGACGATCCTTCGGCGCAGTTCAATACCCAGGTCTCGAAGGCTGCCTCCTCGATCAGCTACTCGCGTCACTCCGACACGACGCTCGACGAGCTGTTCAAGAAGCAGTCGCGCGAGCTCGATCCAGTGAAGCGGATGGGGCTCGTCAACGATTTCGAGCGGCGGGCATTGACGCAGGCCTACTCGTTCCCTGTGCTCTGGTATCAGCGCATCGTCGTCAATAACGCGAAGGTCAAGGGCTGGGACCTGCCGGCGTCGCACTTCGCCAATCAGCAACTCGTCGACGTGTGGCTCGACCAATAGCCGGCGCAGACCGGCAAAGGGAGGAAGACGTGCAAAGGATTTGTCGCTTGGCAGCGCTCGGAATGGCGCTGCTGGTCGCGGCCGTCGCCGGGGCGGTCGCTGAGGAGACGCCGAAAAAGGGCGGCATCCTGCAGTTCGCTGTGGTGGCCGAGCCCCCGACCATCGACATGCATGCGATCGGCACGTTCGCGACGGTGCACCCTGTCGCCCCGCAGTACTCGACGCTGCTCAAATTCGTCGGCGATCACGCCCACCAGAAGATCGTCGGTGACCTCGCCGAGAGCTGGGAGGTGGCCAAGGACGGGCTGACCTACACCTTCAAGCTGAGGAAAGGCGTCAAATTCCACGACGGCTCCGATTTCACGTCGGCCGACATCAAGGCCACCTACCAGCGCATCATGGACCCGCCGCAGGGCATCGTCTCCTACCGGAAGGCCCTGCACCAGGATATCGGCTCCATCGAGACGCCCGATCCCTTCACCGTCATCTTCAAGATGAGCAAGGTGAACGCGTCGATGGAGCTGCACTTCGCGTCGCCCTGGAACGTCGTCTACAGCGCCGCCGAGCTCGCCAAGGATCCCGATTATCCCGCCAAGAAGGTCATGGGCACCGGCGCCTTCCAATTCGTCGAGTACGTGAAGGGATCGCATTGGGTCGCCAAGCGCTTCGACGGGTATTTCCAGAAGGACCGGCCTTATCTCGACGGCTACAAGGCCTACTTCGTGAAGGGCACGGCGGTCGTCGCGGGCATTCGCGGCGGACAGTTCGATGCCGAGTTCCGCGGGCGCACGCCGGCCGAGCGCGATCAGCTCGTCTCAGCGATGAAGGACCAGGTCTCGGTGCAGGAAGGTCCCTGGACGACCAACATCCTCCTCACCTTCAACACGGCCAACAAGCCGTTCGACGACATTCGGGTTCGACAGGCGCTGACGCTCGCCATCGACCGCTGGGGCGGCAGCGAGAACCTCGGCAAGGTGACCCTGATCAAGGGCGTCGGCGGAGCGTTCCGTCCCGGCTCGCCGTTCGCGCTCCCGAACAGCGAGCTCGAGAAAATCCCCGGCTTCTGGCGCGACGTCGAGAAAAGCCGCGCGGAGGCCAGGCGGCTGCTCAAGGAAGCGGGCGTCGGCAATCTCAAGGTGAAGCTCTTGAACCGCACCGTGGCGCAGCCATTCACCCCGGCCGGCATCTACGCCATTGACCAGTGGCGCCGGATCGGCGTCGAGACCGAGCACGTTCAGGTCGAGACCAAGCTGTGGTTCGACGGCATGGCCAAGGGCTCGTTCGACGTGGCGGTGCAGAACATCTCCGATTTCGTCGACGACCCGAATGCGCAATTCAACACGCTGCTCTCGAAGCACGTGTCGACGATCGCCTACTCGCAGCACGGCGACAAGAAAATCGACGAGATGTACGACCTGCAGTCGCGCACGCTCGATCCGGCCAAGCGCCTCCAGATCGTGCACGACCTCGAGCGCTACACGCTCACGCAGGCCTATAACGTGCCGCTGCTCTGGTACCAGCGCATCGTCGTCAACAACAAGAAGGTGAAGGGCTGGGAGCTGCCGCCGTCGCACTTCGGCGGGCAGACGCTCGTCGACGTGTGGCTCGACCAGTAGCCGCCGCGGGCGGGAGCCGGTGGGGAGCCGGCGTCCGGCCAAGGCCAAAAGGAGAAAGGGAGAAACGATGTTTCGTAAAGCCTTGACGATCGGCGCGGCCGTGGCGGCCGTTGCCGCAAGCGGTGCAGCTCTCGCCCAGACGCCCAAAGAGGGTGGCACGCTGCAATTCGCGGTCGTCGCCGAGCCGCCGACGATCGACTGCCATGCCGTTACGACATTCGCCTTCGCCCATCCCGGTCTGCCGCACTACTCGAAGCTGCTCAAGCTGAAGGGCAACTTCGACAACATGAAGATCGTGGGCGACGCGGCCGAGAGCTGGGAGATGTCGCCCGACGGCCTCACCTTCACGTTCAAGCTGCACAAGAACATCAAATTCCACGACGGGGCGCCGCTCACGTCCGAGGACGTGAAGGCGAGCTACGAGCGCATCATCAACCCGCCCGAGGGCGTGATCTCGGCGCGGCGCTCCTTCTACGAGGAAATCTCGAAAATCGAGACGCCGGATCCCTATACGATCATCTTCCGGCTGCGGGAGCCGAATGCGTCGATGCTGACGGCGTTCGCCTCACCCTGGAACTGCATCTATCGCGCGGCCAAGCTCAAGGAGGATCCGAAGTTTCCGGAGAAGACGATCCTCGGGTCCGGCGCCTACCAGTTTGTCGAGTACGTCAAGGGCTCGCATTGGACGGGCAAGCGCTTCGATGGCTACTTCCTGAAGGACCGGCCGTACCTCGACGGCTACAAGGCCTATTTCGTCAAGTCGAGCGCGGTTGTTCCGGGCATGCTCGGTGGACAGTTCGACGGCGAGTTCCGCGGGCGCACGCCCAAGGAGCGCGACCAGCTCGTCACGGGCATGAAGGACAACGCCACGGTGATCGAAGGGCCGTGGATCAGCAACCTGATGGTCACCTTCAATACGACGAAGAAGCCCTTCGACGACGTGCGCGTGCGTCAGGCGCTGACGATGGCGATCGACCGGTGGGCCGGCTCGGAAGCGCTCTCGAAGATCTCCATGCTCAAGTACGTGAGCGGATTGCTGAGGCCCGGCTACGAGTACGCATTGAAGCCGGAGGAGCTGCTCGATCTTCCTGGGTTCTCGAAGGATATCGAGAAGTCGCGCGCCGAGGCGAAGAAGCTGCTGGCCGCCGCGGGCGTGCCCAATCTCAAGGTCAAGCTCGTCAATCGCAACGTGGCCGAGCCCTATACGCCCGGCGGCATCTACATCATCGACCAGTGGCGGCGCATCGGTGTCGAGGTGGAGCACAGCCAGCTCGAGACCAAGCTGTTCTTCGATGCCATGAAGGAGGGCAATTTCGACGCCATCGTCGAGTTCATCTCCGACTTCGCGGACGAGCCGACAGTGCAGCTCGACAAGCTGCTCACCAAGAAGAAGTCGTCCCAGTCCTCGTCCGGACACAACGACACCAAGCTCGACGACCTCTTCGACAAGCAGTCGCGCGAGATCGATACGGTGAAGCGCAAGGCCATCGTGCACGAGTTCGAGCGGCATGCGCTGACGCAGGCCTACTCGGCGCCGCTGCTCTGGTGGCAGCGCATCATCGTGCACCACAAGAAGATCAAGGGCTGGGAGCACCAGGCCAACCACTTCACGGCGACGGACCTCGTCGACGTGTGGCTCGACCAGTAAGCTTGTTGCAGGCGGGGCCGGTCTCGGCTCCGCCGCCCAGCGGTGAGGACAACGCGACCCATGCTCGGCTATCTCATTCGCCGTCTGTTGATGGTCATCCCTACGCTGATCGGCGTGGCGGTTGCCGTGTTCTTCCTCATCCGCGTGATGCCGGGTGACCCCGTCGTCGTGAAGCTGCGCGCGGACGGTGCCAACGTCACCGAGGAGACGATCCAGGCGGAGCGAAAGCGGCTCGGCCTCGACAAGCCACTCTACGTGCAGTTCAAGGATTACATGGTCGGACTCGCGCAGCTCGACCTCGGCAAATCGCTCTGGACCGGGCAATCGGTGGCCGGCGAGATCGCGCTGCGGTTCCCCGTCTCCCTGGAGGTGTCGATCCTCGCCACGATCATCGCCCTGGTGATCGCTGTGCCCTTGGGAATATTGTCGGCCGTCTATCGCGATACCTGGATCGACAACGTGGTGCGCGTGCTGGCGGTGTCCGGCCTTGCCATACCCGGCTTCTGGCTCGGAATGCTGATCATTCTGGGACTTCTCTACTTCTTCAACTGGCTGCCGAAGATAGGCTACGTCTCGTTCTTCGAGGATCCGATCACGAACCTGTCCGCCCTGTTCTGGCCGGCCCTTTCGGTGGGCTACCGCTATGCGGCCGTGGTCACGCGGATGATGCGCTCGGCGCTGCTCGAGGTGTTCCGTGAGGACTACATCCGCACGGCCCGCGCCAAAGGCGTCTTCGAGCGCCTGGTCACGCGGCGGCACGCGCTGCGCAATGCGCTGCTTCCCGTCGTGACCGTGGTCGGCCTCGAGTTCGCCTTCCTTATCGGCGGCCTCGTCGTCACCGAGCAGGTGTTCAACCTCAACGGCATCGGCAAGCTGTTCGTCGACGCGACCGCACGCGGCGACTTCACGCTGATCCAGGGCCTCGTCATTCTGATCGCCACGGTCTTCGTGCTGGTCAACCTGGTCATCGACCTGCTCTACGCCGCCCTCGATCCGCGCATCCGCCTCGCCTAGGAGAAGGTCCGACCATGGCCGACGTCACAGCCAACGACGCCTTCACCGACAAGATCCCGAAGCGCGCCAACCCGATGATGCAGTTCATCAAGGCGCAGCCCCTGGGGTTCGCCGGACTGCTGATCGTCCTCGTCTATTTCGTGTTCGCCTTCGGCGCGGCCTGGATCGCGCCGCACCATCCCGAGGCGGTCGACTTCGCCGCCATGCTCTCGCCCCCCAACGCCGACCACATCTTCGGCACCGACCAGTACGGCCGCGACGTGTTCTCGCGCCTCGTCTACGGCTCGCGCACGGCGCTCGGCGTGGGCATTCTGTCGGCCTTGTTCGGCTGCACGGCCGGCGCCATCATCGGCGCGGCCTCGGGCTATTTCGGCGGCTGGATCGACGACGCCATCCAGCGCGTGGTCGACATCATGCTGTCCTTCCCGATCATCGTGCTCGCCATGGTGGTGGTCGCGGTGCTCGGCCGCAATCAGCTGTTCGGCATCGACCTCAATCTGATTGCAGCCATTGCGCTGCCGATGGTGCCGCGCATGGCGCGCATTGCGCGCTCGTCGACGCTGTCGATCGCGCAGATGCCATTCATCGATGCGGCACGGGCGGCCGGCTACAGCCATTCCCGCATCGTCATGCGGCATATCCTGCCGAACATCATCGCGCCGTATCTGATCATGACCACGGCCTTCATCGCGCAGGCGATCCTGCTCGAGGCCTCGCTGTCGTTCCTGGGGCTCGGCGTTACCGAGCCGACCCCCGCCTGGGGTCTCATGCTCTCCGGCTCGTCCGCCGACTTCTACCAGGCGGCACCCTGGATGATCATGTTCCCCGGTCTCGCCATCACGCTTGCGGTGTTCGCCTTCAACCTGCTCGGCGACAGCCTGCGCGATTGGCTCGATCCCAAGATGAAGGTGTAGTGCGCGCACGGCCCCCGCCACGACCGATGACGGTGACACCCGCGCCGGCATCGGCTCTTGCCCCATGCGCCGGCGCCGGACGAGGATCTCTGGCATGACCGCCTTCGACTACCTTCCGGGCGCCGAGAGCTTTCTCGATCCGCTGCGCGACGACGCTGGAACGCCCGAGAACGCCCGCGCCGTGGTCATTCCGTTCGGGCTCGAGGCATCGGTGAGCTACGGCGGCGGCACCAGGGCCGGCCCGATGGCCATCGTCGAGGCGAGCCACCAGCTCGAGCTTTTCGACGAGGAGCTCTGGCGCGAGGCCTACCGCGACTACGGCATCGCGGCGCTGCGCGAGCCGGCCATCCCGCCCCGCATCGAGGACGCGCTCGCGCTGCTGGAGGGCGCCGTCGAGGCCGTGCTCGCGGCCGGACGGTTTCCATTCGTGCTCGGCGGCGAGCACTCGCTGACGCCGGGCGCCATTCGCCCGTTCGTGCGCCGCTATCCCGATCTCGTGGTGCTGCAACTCGATGCGCACGCCGATCTGCGCGACGGCTATCAGGGCGAGCCCTACAGCCACGCGGCGGCAATGCGACGGGTGCTCGACCATCCAGGTGTTACCCTGGTGCAGGCCGGCATTCGCGCGCTGTCTCAGGCCGAGGCCGATTTCTACGACGCCAACCGGCAGCGCATCCACATGCATCTCGCCATCGACAAGCCACGCTGGGACCTGGAGGCGATGCTGGCGCCGCTGGCCGGCAGGCCGGTCTACATCACCGTCGACATCGATGCGCTCGACGGCTCCATCATGCCGGCGACGGGCACGCCGACGCCCGGCGGCATGACCTTCGACGAGGTGCTCGGCGTGCTCAGGCGGGCGTGCGAGGTGGGCCGGGTGGTCGGCATGGACCTCGTCGAGTTCGCGCCGATCAAGGGCTTCCACGCCTACGATGCTCTGGCGGCCCTACTCGCCGCGAAGATGCTCAACTATGCGCTGTCGGGGACCGTGCGGCGGTAAGCGTCCATGGCCGCGCCACTTGAGGGCGGTCTGCTCAGGCGAGGCCATCCGCGAGACCTGGCGGCTCGACCGCGCTCAGAGCTTCACGCTCTCCCTGAGCTGCTGGCGCATGCCGTCGCGCGAGAGGCGGACCTGCGCGACGATGCCGGCCGTGGTCATGACGGCTCCGTTGAATAGGAGCGTGGGGCTGAGCCCGACGTGGCTCGCGAGCCAGCCGCCCATGAGATTGCCGAGCGGCGCCATGCCGAGGAAGAACGTGAAATAGAGGCCGATCACGCGCCCGCGCCAGTCGTCGTCGACCGACTGCTGCAGCAGAGTGTTGGTCGAGACCGATGTCGAGAGAACGAACGCGCCGACCACCGAGAGCAGCGGCAGCGACAGCCAGAGCGTGCGTGACTGGCTGAAGGCCATGAGCGCGGCGCCGGCGACGATGGGGGCGACCTGCACGACGCGGAGCTGTGCCTCGTGGCTGCGCTGCATCGACAGGAACAGCGCGGCCGACAAGGCGCCGACGCCCGAGGCCGACAACAGCATGCCCACCAGGCTCGCCTCGCCGCCGAAGAATGTCACCGCGATGGACGGCATGAGCTGATTGAGCGGCAGCGCGCAGAGGGCCACCGCGGAGGCCGAAGGAAGGATGTAGCGGGCGACGGGAATGGTCGCGAGGCGGGAAAGCGTGGCGCGCACGTCGAGGCCACCCGCGGAGGATCTGAGCGACAGCGACTGCGTCTCGGGAAGGCGCATGGCGATCAGCGCGCCGATGATGCCGACGAAGCTTACCGCGTTGATGGCGAAGCAGACGCCCTCCGAGAAGCGCGTGAGCAGCACACCTGCAATGGCCGGACCGATCATCCGGCCCGTATTGAAGAGCACCGAGTTGAAGCCGATGGCGCTCGGCAGCAGGGCCCGGTCCTCGACGATGGCACCGATCAAGGACTGGCGGGTCGGGGCCTCGCAGGCATTGCCGATGCCGATGAGGAGCGCGAGCGCGAGATAGAGCTCGATCCGCTCGACGCCTGTCAGGGCTGCCACGGCCAGCAGCAGGGCCAGGACGGCCAGCCAGGCGTTGATCGCCATGAGCAGGGCGGCGCGCGGCATGCGGTCCACGAAGAAGCCGGCGACCGGCGCGACGAAGAGGTGCGGGATCTGGAGCAGGAACCCAGTGAAGCCCAAAAGGAAGACAGACTTCGTGATGCGGAAGACGAGCCAGGCGAGCGCGACTTGCTGGATCCAGCTGCCAAGCACCGACAACGCCTGTCCGGCGGCGAACAGACGGTAGCGCGGCTTCGAGAAAGCCGGTGGCAGGTAGGCCGAGAGGCCCGCCCCACCGCGCCGGCCATCATCCGGGACTGGCCTTCTGCCGCTGTCTTTGCTCAAGAGCCTGCCCCGCGTCGAGTCCACCCACCGGCCCAGCCTTCGGCAAGCCTACACGGCCTCGGATGCTCACGGCGAGGGAAAGCGCGTGGCGCGTTGCATGTAGGCGAGACCGTGGCAGAGCCGGCGCCGTGGCGCACGCAAGCGACACGCCGTGGTCGCCCGGCCACACAGGTCGTTCCCTGTCGGAAACTCGCTTCTCGTTGGAACTGCAACGTGTTAGCCTGACTTTCTGGGATGTGGCGGTGGCTGAGGGGTATTGATGAACGCCGGATGAACGAGGGTGCGGGCCCACGTTCATGTCGGTGCCGTCAATCTGCCGCGCGAGGGAGGCGCGAGGCTTCGCGACGTGGTTCCCAAGGAGGACTTCAGTCATGAAAGCGTTGCCGCTGACAGCAACTCTGCTTGCTGCAGCCGTGTTGCTCGGTGCCCGGCCGCTAGCCGCCGCCGATCTGGACTATGGCTACGTTCCACCACCCGACCGCTACGCGTCGGCCTACGAGGACCCGCGCTATCGCGACCTCTATGCGCCGGAGCCGTCGCGCGGCTATCGCTACGAGCCACGGCCCTATGTGGCCGTGCCGCCGCCGCCCGCCCCGGTGCCGCCGGGCTACGTCTATCGCCAGCATGACCGCTTCGCCGAATGGGGCCCCGGCGAGAACTGGCGCTACGCGGAAGGCTGCCTGCCGCGCCACGCCATCAAGCGACGCCTCGTCGACGAAGGCTGGCGCGATTTCCACGACCTCGATGTCGCCCACAATATCGCGCGGGTGAAGGCGCGTCGCCCGAACGGCGACCTGTTCGAGCTCAAGGTCGATCGCTGCAACGGCGAGGTGGTGCGCGCCGATCTTCTGGATCGGTACGGGCCGGGACCTTACGCATGGCGCGGGGACCAGCGGCGCTACGAGCGGCCCTACTACTGATCGGCCAGTGACGCGCGGGCGCGTGCCATCGAGCGCGCCCGCGTTTGCTGCCCGAGGGGTTGTGCGATGGTCGTCTCGCCGTCCGTTGCCGGGCTACGGCGAGACGGGTAATGATGCACCGCAGAACCCGGGAGCAGGAGGCGTCCGATGATCGAGCTTTACACATGGTCGACACCCAACGGACGCAAGGTATCGATAGCGTTGGAGGAGATGGGCCTCGCCTACTCCGTGCACGCTGTCGATATCTCCAAGGACGAGCAGTTCAAGCCGGACTTCCTGAAGATCAGCCCCAATAATCGCATTCCGGCCATCGTCGACCGGGACACCGGCCAGGCGCTATTCGAGTCGGGCGCCATTCTCCTCTACCTCGCCGAGAAGACCGGCAAGTTGATGCCCACCGAGGCCAAGGCACGATGGTCGGCCGTGCAGTGGCTGATGTGGCAGATGGGCGGTGTCGGGCCGATGCTCGGGCAGGTGCATCACTTCGTGAAATACAACAAGGGCAAGGCGCCTTACGCCGAGGAGCGCTATCTAAAGGAGGCGCATCGTCTCTATGGCGTGCTCGACCGCCAGCTCGCCGAGGCCGAGTTCGTGGCCGGCGCCTACTCGATCGCAGACATCTCGATCTGGCCCTGGATCTCGCGGTTCGAGTGGCAGACGATCGATCTCAAGCAGTATCCGAACGTGCTGCGTTGGTATAAGGCAATCGCAGCGCGCCCGGCCGTGCAACGGGGCTACGACGTCCCCGTCAAGCAGCCCGGCATACCGATGCCTTGAGCGGTTCCCCGAGGCGGGGCGCCGCGTCTCGACCGAAGGGGTCCGACATGACTGCCAACCCGAGGTTCTCCGGCGTGATCGCACCGGTCGTCACGCCGTTCGGCGAGGATGGCGCGCCCGACGCCGATCGCTTCATCGATCATTGCGAGTGGCTGCTGGCCGACGGCTGCACGGGGCTCGCCCCGTTCGGCACGACGAGCGAAGGCAACTCCATCGGCATCGACGAGAAGATGGAATTGCTCGAGGAGCTGGTCGACGCCGACGTCGATCCCAAGCTGCTCATGCCCGGCACGGGCTCCTGCTCCGTCGCCGATGCGATCATCATGACCGAGCAGGCCGTCGAGCTCGGGTGCGGCGGCGTGCTGATGCTGCCGCCATTCTATTACAAGAACCCGAGCGAGGAGGGCCTTTTTCGCTTCTTTGCAGAGGTGATCGAGGAGGTCGGCGACAACGCGCTCAAGGTCTACCTCTACCACATCCCGCCGGTAGCCCAGGTCGGCTTCCCGCTGTCGCTGATCGCGCGACTGCGCAAGGAGTTTCCCGAGACGGTCGTCGGCTTGAAGGACAGCTCCGGCGACTGGTCGAACACCAAGGCCATTCTCGACGCCAACCCGGGCTTCGAGGTGTTTCCCGGCTCGGAGGTCTTTCTGCTCGATGGCTTGCGGAATGGGGCCGTCGGCTGCATCTCTGCCACCGCCAACGTGGCGGCGAAGGGCATCCGCAAGCTCTACGACGGGTGGCGCGGGCCGGATGCCGATCGCCAGCAGGAGCAGGTGACGGCTTTGCGCAAGGCAATCCAGGCCTACCCGATGATCCCGGTGCTCAAGGCACTCGTGGCGCACTATCGCGGCGATGCCACCTGGGCCGATGTCCGCCCGCCCTTCACGGAGATGCCGAAGGCCGAGGTCGAGCAGGCCGTGGCGCAATTGGCCCGCGACCACGATTTCCGGCTGTCGTTCCCCGCGACCTCGTGAGGCCCTGGCAGCCCTGCGTTCGCGCTTCGGGGCTCGATGGGCACAAAAAAAGCGGCCCCTGCCTCTTGCGAGGGAGGGGCCGTTCGATGAGGCAGGAGTCGGAGAGGAGTCGGAGGGAGTAGGGGAGGGTCGTCAGGAAGCTCATGGGCGGATATGGCGCCGCCCTGTCGCCGGGCTCAAAGCGACTGCAACCTCGACGTCGGGTGCTCGGTCAGTCCAGCGCGGCTCGGGTTGAGCAGCGAGGAGACCAGAAGCCCGCAAGCGAGAGCGAAGAACACGACGGCCCCGAACCGGGCAATCTGCCATTTGCGGCCGGAAAGGCGATTAGCCGACTGCAGGTCCATGTTCGCTCTTGTCTCGGTGAACAGCGATTTAAGTTGACGCTTTTGTAAGCGATAAGACTTTCTTAGTCCAACGCATCCCCTGGTCTCGCTTAATGGCTGCGAGCACTTTGTAAGACTTTGTTAGGAGAAGTAAATGCGTGCCGGCCGTGCTCATGTGTTAACGATGTGCGCGACTTGCCCCGCCTCGCGTCACCAAAGCCTTGGGATCGGCCGCGAGGAACGCTTTAATCGCTTGACGCGCGCGTCGCGGATCGACCATGTGCCTCCGCTCCGCCGGCTCGAGAGACTGGCTTCAGTTGTGGGAAATCCGATGGCCCTCGTGACGTCTCCACTAGTCAGGGGCGCGCTGATCGCCGCCTCGCTCGCGCTCGGCGCAACGTCCGCCGCCGCCCAGGCGTGCGGCAACTCCGGCGAGGGCTTCGGCCGCTGGATCGAGGCCTACAAGGCGCGCGCTGCGAGCCAGGGCATCTCCCAGGGCGCCATCGCGCGGGGGCTCGCCGGCATCGACTACGACCGGCGGGTGATCGGCTTGGACCGGGGGCAACGCTCGTTCAAGCTGTCGTTCGAGCAGTTCTACGCGCGCCGCGTCTCCACTTCGATGATCAAGCGCGGGCAGGGCATCATCGCTCAGCGGCGGGCGCTCTTCGACCAGATCGAGCGCCGCTTCGGCGTGCCGCCGCAGATTCTGGTCGCCATCTGGGGGCTAGAGACGAACTTCGGCGGCGATGGCGGCGGCAAGTTCTCGATCGTGCAGTCGATCGCGACGCTCGCCTACGATTGCCGGCGCAGCGCCTTCTTCGAGAACGAGCTCACAAACGCGCTGCGCATCATCGATCGCGGCGATATCTCGGCCGAGCGGATGCGGGGCGGCTGGGCAGGCGAGATCGGCCCGATGCAGTTCCTGCCGTCGTCCTACGTCAAGTACGCCGTCGATTTCGACGGCGACAAGCATCGCGACCTGTTCTCCAGCGTGCCGGATATGCTGGCCTCGACCGCCAATTTCATGAAGGGACACGGCTGGCAGCGGGGGCAGCCCTGGGGTGAAGGGACGGCCAACTACGCGGTCATCCGCGAGTGGAACAAGGCCGAGGTCTACGTGAAGACCATCGCGGTCATGGCCGAGAAGATGGCGGCACGCTGACGAGCCAGCGACGGGTGGGGCGGCGGTGCCATCGCTCCTGACGGTGGCGGCTTTGCTTCGTTACGTCGGTGCAATAGAAATAGTCTTGTACCACAACACCGTTTAATGGAATTTTTACGACAAATTTGTCACTATGATCTTCATCGGCGTGTGTAGGCAGCCGTGGCGAGCGGAGTTGCGTAATGGGTGGGCGTTTGATCGAGTGGACGATGCTGCTCGGAGTCCCTGCAGTGTGGATGGCGCTGGCAATCGCGTATGCCATGCGGCCGTGCGACAAGCTGATGGGCCTCGGTTTTCTTTCGGTTCTGGCGGTGGCCATCGCGCTCGCGGGGATGCATTCCGGGGGCTTGGCGATCGGCATCATGAGCGGCGGCGCTGTCTGGATGTTGGGCGGGGCATCGCTGCTGTTCCTGCATCTCGTCGCGCCCCGGATGGCGACGGACGACGCTCCTGGCGGCGAGCCCGAGGCCATTGACGCAAGCGCACACCGCGGTTGACGACCGCCGCGTCGCGCTGGCTCTGGCATGACTGGCTTCGGTCGTGGTCAGGGCCGCGTCAGCGTCGCGGCCCTGTCGTGATGGACACGCAACGATCAGCCGTTGGCTTTGCGGCCTGCCGCACGGATTTCCGACAGGGTCTGCCGGGGAGTCAGTGCTTCCTGCTCGGTTTTCACCTCGATGATCGCGGCCTTGCGTGAGCTGAGTGCCCGCTCGAGCGCCGGCCGGAAGTCCTCCGTGCGCTCGACGGTCTCGCCATGGGCGCCGAAAGCGCGCGCGTAGGCCGCGAAGTCGGGATTGACCAGCGTCGTCCCCGAGACCCGGTCCGGATACTGACGCTCCTGGTGCGCGCGGATCGTGCCGTACATGCCGTTGTTGACGACCACCGTCACGACGTCGAGCCCGTATTGCACCGCTGTTGCGAGCTCCTGCCCCGTCATCATGAAGCAGCCGTCGCCGGCGAAGTTGATCACGGTCCGGGTCGGATCGGCGAGCTTTGCCGCAATGGCCGCGGGAAGCCCGTAGCCCATCGAGCCCGACGTCGGCGCGAGGCAGCTGCGAAAGCCTTTGTACTGGGTGTAGCGGTGGACGAAGGCCGCGTAGTTGCCGGCGCCGTTGGTGATGATGCCGTCCTCGGGCAGCATGTCGGAGACGGTCTTGACCACCTCCTCGAGCTTCACCGACCCCGGCGTCGCGACGGGGCGAACGTAGGCCTCGTAGCTCTCGCGCAGCGCCTTGCGTTGCCCGCTCCACGGCTTCGAGGCAGGTGTCGGGAGCCTGCCGAGCAAGTCGGCGAAGCTCGCCGCCGTGGC
>JBFWQN010000032.1:0-19346 GCA_050249405.1 Hyphomicrobiaceae bacterium
TCCGAGATGTACCAGTGATCGTAGGCGTCGGCGGTGCCGTGCAGGTGGACCCACTGCGATTCCGGGATGCCGAGCTCGCGGGCCTTGGCCACCGACGTCAGCATCACGGCCGCCGCCTGGTCGATGAAGGCGTTCGAGTTCATGAGCTTCGTATAGGGAAAGCCGATGAAGGGATTGTCGGCCGAGACGGTGGCGATCTGCTCGGCCGTGAAGCCCTGGCGGCGATCGGCGAGCGGGTTCTTGGCGGCGACGGCCGCGAAGCCCGCGAAGAGCCGGCCCATTGCCGCCATGTGCTCCGGGATCGAGCGCTTGAGATGCCCCCGGATGCCGTTCTCGAACAGCGGGTAGGCGAAGATGGCGCCCGCCATACGATGGCGTTCCTCCTGATCGTTCCAGCCGCGCTTGGCGACGCCCCAGCGCTCGGGGGTGCCGCCCGCATCCTCGTTCCAGTCGAGCGTAACCTTGGCGCGCTCGGCGGCCTTCTGCGTGGCGAGCGCCTCGCCGCCGCAGACGAGCGCGGCACCGACCTCGCCGCGCGTCACCATCTCGAACAGCCGGTTGATGCTCCATTGGGGCATGTTGCCGCCGGCATAAGTGTAGATGTGCCTCTTCGCTGCCGTTGCGCCCACGCGGTTGGCGATGGATTTGGGCGGGTTCGAGGGACCGCCGAACGGGCTCTTGAAACGCCAGCTGGTGTCCGAGAACGAGGCGAGCACAACGATTGTGTCGAGCGCCTCGAGCAGGCGGCGGCCGGCCCCGCTGTCCTCGGCGGCGCGCTTCACGGCCTCGGCGGTGAGATCCATCGGGCCGAGCGCGACTTTCGGGTCCTTCTCGCGCTGCGTGATCTGGCCGGCGCCGACCAGCACGGGAATCCTCGTCTCGTCCATCGTCTCGCTCCTCCGCTGGCGACGCTCGCCCGAGCACGCATGCTGGGGGACGGCGTGCGTTGCCGTCAACGCCGTTGGAGCGGGACGGAGGCTCTGGCCAACATCAAACAATTCGTCATATTTACCGTGTTTTCAGTCAAATACGAACAATAATGAAGATTTCGTGTGCACTGCTGTGGTTTGCGGCACGCCGGCCAGCCCGGCACCGGGCTTCCTCGCCACGGGAGACGCACGTCATGTCCGGATCGGTTCATCTCGGAGCGAGCGCCCTCAGCGTATCGGAGGCGGAGGGGCAGGTGCTGGTGCCCATCGTGCGGACCGGCGACCTGTCGGGAACGGCAACCGTCGAATACTCGGTGACGGGCAGCACGGCGACGGCCGGTCTCGACTTCGCGGCCGTCGTGGGCTCGGTCACCTTCGCCGCCGGGGTCGACCGTGTGCTGGTGCCGGTCACGATCCTCGACGATTCGCTCGCCGAGCTCACGGAGACGCTGATCGTCTCCATCACCAACGTCGAAGGCGGATCGCTGCAGGCGCCGCGTACGGCGCGCATCTCCATCCTCGACGACGAGGCCCCCGTCACCGATCCACCCGATCCACCGCTCGTCTCGAGCTTCACCGTTGCGCAGCAGGTAACGGTGGCCGGGCTCTCGCAGCCAATCGACATGGAGCTCGTGACCGGGCTTCCCGGCGAGTCGGCGGCGGGAACCTTCGCCTACGTGGCCGAGAAGGGCGGGCGCATCAAGCTCGTCGACACGCTGTCGGGCGCCACGCTCTCGACGTTCGTCGACATCTCCGGCCGGGTGAACGACTTCCTGGACCGGGGGCTGATGAGCATCGCGGTCCATCCGAACTTTCCGGCGACTCCCTACATCTATGCCTTTTATGTGGTCGACCCCGCGGGCACCGAGGGATATTCCGGCAATGCCGGTGCCGACGGTGGTGGCAACCGCTTCGCCTACGTGGTCCGCTTCACGGCCGACGCCGCCACCGGCTACCGCACGGCCGTTGCCGGCAGCGAGACGATCCTCGTCGGCGGGGCTGGACAGTCGCTGTCGGATATCAGCGGCGCCGGCGCGGTCGACAGCACGTCGACGCTCGCCCAGCCCGAGTCGGGGCGCACGGCGGGCGGCGGCTACGTCGACAACTACATCAAGGTGGACTCTCGCTCGCATGCCGGAGGCTCCCTCGCCTTCGGCCCCGACGGAATGCTCTACGTCTCGACGGGAGACGGCACCTCGTTCGACTTCGCCGACCCGCGCGCGGCAAGCGTGCAGTCGCTCGACAGTCTCTCCGGCAAGATTTTGCGCATCGATCCGGAGACCGGCCTCGGCCTCGCCGACAACCCGTTCGTCGATGGCGGAAACAGCCTCGCCTCCAACCGCGCCCGCGTCTATCAGCTGGGCCTCAGAAACCCGTTCTCCATCTCGTTCGACAGCAACGGCCAGCTGCTGATCACCAACACCGGCTGGTACAGCTACGAGTCGATCGACACCGGTCCGGCGGGCGCCAACTTCGGCTGGCCCTACTACGAAGGCGGCGACGGCGGCGTGCTCAGGGAGCTGCCAGACTACGGCCTGCTGCCCGGTGGCGCCGAGTTCTATGCGGCCGTCGCAGCGGGGACGATCGACATCACGGCGCCTTTCCGGTCGTTCTCGCACGAGCGCGCCGATCCGGGATATCAGGTGCAGGCAATCGTCGGCGGCGACGTCGTCTACTCGGGAGATCGCTATCCGGAGGCCCTGCGCGGCGACTATTTCTTCGCCGATTTCTCGCAGGGCGCGGTCTACACCGTCGACGTCGCGGACCGTCGGCAGATCAACTACCTCTACACGACGGCGAGCGGCTTCGGACCGGTCCACTTCACTCAAGGCGCAGACGGCTACGTCTACTACGTCGATCTCGTGGCCGGCGAGATCGGCCGGCTGCTGATCAGCGGCGGCGGCACCGTCAACATGCTGCCCGATGCGGCCGACGACGTGGCAGCCACCGGCGCCAACGTCCGGATCGGCCGGCTCGACGTGCTCGCGAACGACCGCGATCCGGACGGCCCGGCGGGCTCGCTGCGGGTGAGCGCAGTGGGCGGCCTAGCGGCGGGCGTCGGGGTCGCCATCGCAGGCGACGCCGGCGGCCGCTTCGTCATTCATGCGGACGGCTCGTCGACATTCGATCCCGGCAGCGATTTCGCCGGTCTCGCCTCCGGCGGGGCACGCACGACGCGCATCACATACACCGCCTCCGACCTGCTCGGCGGCGAGACCGACGCCACGCTCGCCGTGACGGTGACGGCCGCCGCAGGAGAGGGCTCGCAGCTGACCATTGCAGCCAGCGGAGCGACGGGCCACGAGACGATGCAGCTCGTCATCGGTGGCAAGGTCGCCGCCACGTTCACCGACGTGCCGGTCGGCGGCACGACCTACACCTACCAGGCGGACCACCACGTCGTGGCCGACGACGTGCGTGTGGCCTTCGTCAACGACGTCTGGGATCCGGCCCTCGGCATCGACTACAATCTCGTGGTCGATCACATCAGCATCGACGGTCACATCCTGGAGACGGAGGACGCGAGCGTCTTCTCGACCGCAACCTGGCGGCCCGAGGACGACGTCGTGCCGGGGTATGGCCGTGGCGACAACCTCGCGACCAACGGCTACTTCCAGTTCGCAGACCCGCTCCGCCTCGGCACCAGCATCACCATTCATGCCCGGGGCGCGACAGGCCATGAGCAGATGCAGCTGCTGATCGACGGGCTGCCGGTCGCCACATACGACGACGTGCCGACCGCCGACCGCACCTACGTCTACGCGAGCACCCGCGCACTCTCGCCTAGCCAGGTCCGGGTCGCTTTTCTCAACGACACCTGGGACCCCGCGAACGGCATCGACTACAATCTGACGGTGGACAGCGTCGACATCGGCGGCATTACGTTTCAGACCGAGGGAATGAACGTGTACTCGACCGCCGTCTGGCGGCCCGAGGACGACATCATCCCCGGCTACGGCCGTGGTGAGACGCTCGCCACGAATGGATATTTTCAATTCGGAGTCCTGGCGCCGTACCCCGGCTGACCGGTGGAGCGCGATTTCCGGCTTGAGCTTTCCTCATCTGACAGGAAATTGTTCTCAGTTGCGCCGCAGCCGCAGCATCGGTTGATTGGGGAGGCTGGTCGGCCTATCTACCGGGTTAACGGCGATACGGCCGACACATCCCACGAGTTGCAGCAACCGACCGCTGGCGGAACCTTTCGGCGAGGAGGCGATATATGCCATCAGAAGCGTCGCGGGTACGCGAGGGGCTCGAGACCGTGGACCCGATCTGGTCGGCCGTCCGTGCCGAGGCGGAGGCCATTCTGTCGAGCGAGCGAGCGCTCGGCGGCTTCATCTATGCGACCGTCCTCTCTCACGATCGCCTGGAGGACGCGGTCTGCCACCGCTTGGCCCAGCGCCTCAACCATGCCGATGTGGACGCCGGCCTGATCAACCAGACGTTCAGCGACGTTCTCGCCGCCGAGCCGCAGATCGGACAGGCGTTCCGCTACGACCTCGCCGCCGTCTACGACCGTGACCCGGCGTGCCACCGCTACATCGAGCCGCTGCTCTACTTCAAAGGCTTCCACGCACTCGTCACGCACCGGTTCGCCCACGCGCTGTGGCGGCAAGGCCGGCGTGACTTCGCACTCTACCTGCAGAGCCAGTCGAGCCGGATCTTCGCCGTCGACATCCACCCGGCGGCTCGCATCGGCCGCGGCATCTTCATCGACCATGGGCACGGCATCGTCATCGGGGAGACGGCCTCGGTCGGCGACAACGTCTCCATGCTGCACGGCGTAACGCTCGGCGGCACCGGCAAGGAGGAAGGCGACAGGCATCCGAAGATCGGCAACAACGTGCTGCTGGCGGCCGGCTGCTCGGTGCTCGGCAACATCCGCGTCGGCAACTGCTCCAAGGTGGCTGCGGGCTCGGTGGTGCTCAATCCCGTGCCCGACAACACCACGGTGGCTGGCGTGCCGGCGCGGACGGTCGGCTTCAGCAACTGCCCCGAGCCGGCCCTCAGCATGGACCAGCGACTTTCGCCGGACGATTGCGGCTGCTGCTGACGCGGGATCGGCGCGAGGCTATAACGCGGCCACGGCCGTAGATGAATCGGGCCCGGCCCCCTTGCGGGGGCCGCGTGCGTTGCCATCGCCGGACCACTTTCGCAAGATCAGCTTTCAGCCGCCGCCTTCGGGCAAGGAGAACGACGTGGCAAAACCGAAGCCGGTGACCCCGCAGGAGACGAAGAAGGTCGAGGCCTACCTTCGCAAGCTGTTCGGCAATCGCACCATAGAGCTGCGTGCACGCCCGCGGGCGGCCGACGCGGTCGAGATGTATGTGGGCAACGAGTTCGTCGGCGTCATCTCGAAGGACACCGAGGACGGCGACGTCTGCTATCAGATTTCCATGACCGTGCTCGAGATGGACCTCGAGGAGTCAAACGGCTGATCGTCGGGCTGTAGCGCGCGACCGGGTGCCAGAACCGGCGGGCCTCACGGCCCGTCGCGGGTGCCTCCGAGCAGCGCGGGCGATCTCTGGTCGCGCGGATCGAGCGAGAGCCAGACATTCGGATCGATATAGGACTGGCGCATGACGAAGGCATAGGGCGTGGCGCCCCATAGCTTCATGTCGTCGGTCTTGTTGTCGAGGATATAGTCACCCTTCGAGGTTCGGGCGGTGAGGATGGCGTGTCCCTCGCCCTTCTCGTCGCGGACGACGGTCATGAGCAGCGAGGAGGCCGGCCAGCCTTTCTCGATCAGGACGTGGCGCTTCAAGAGGGCATAGTCCTCGCAGTCGCCGCGCTCGACCGGCAGGGTCCAGCGCTCGAGCTCGCCGTAGATCTCGAGATCGGTCGCAGGCTTGATGCGCGTATTGACCTCCCGGTTGACCGCATCGAGCTCGGCGAGCCGCTCCGGCGTTCCGGCGATGCGGCCGTCCTCGAGCGGGCCCCGCCGGCACTCGCCTGGAAAGGCCCCGCAAAAGCGGACATAGCCGTAAGGAGGTAGCGCCGGGCCGAACACCCGCATGTACGGCTGAGAGCGAACTTGACCATTGTCCTTCGACTGGTCGACGGGGCCAGCCGCACAGGCCGTCGCCGCCATAGCTCCCGCAACGGCCGCAAACACGGCCGACCTCACAAGATGCAACATCAGGTACACCCCCGCCACGCAACGCAGAGACTGAGCTCGTCGCCCCCTCGCCCGGTTCCGGGGCTGGACGGCCGCAAACATGAAACGTCAGCCGAAGTAGCGGCGCAGTGCCGTCGGCTGCTGGATGTCGACGAAGCGCACGGCGATGCCCTGATCGTGATGGCGCACCACGCGACTGCGCAATTTGCCGAGCCAGACCTCGCTGTAGATGGGCGGGCGAACGTCCGTGGCGATCGAAGCGCCCGAGATCGAGACGTCGATCACCCGGCACGGCAGGGTGGTCGTCTCGTCGAGCTTCAGCGTCGATGACGGATTGCGTGGCACCACGCGGTCGTGCCGGCGTGCATCGGCCGGGTCGAGCTCGTGGCGGTTGATTAGCCAGGTCAGCTGGGCCGCGAGCTTCTCGCGACGGTGCCGTGTGGCGTTGAGCTGCAAAGCGAAGCCGCCGGCGAACTGGCGGACCACCTTACCCTCGAGGCCGCCGAGCTGATCCAGGTAGACGACGATCCCCTCGTTGTCCTCGACGGTGACCGGCGACATGAGGGCCGCGCCGCCGACCGAGATGTCGATCAACTTGCAGGGATACTCCTGCTTGTTCTCGCGCATGAAGCGACCGAGCAGGGTCAGCGGGACACGCCGATAACGGCGGCGATCGGCAACGATTCGGGAGCTGATAGGGTCGGACGAAGAGGCGATCGCTTCACTCGCTGCGACCGCGGGCTCGAACTCGAGGGCCATGAGAAACCTGCTCGACAAAAACGGACTGGGACAGATCGAGGCCCGGCTCGGGCTCGTGGCACCGCCAGACGGCGGGGGCGCGAGAGCCACTATGCCGGTCGAGCCTTAAAGATGTTCTAAGCGGGCGCGCCCTTTTGAAACGGTTTCGGCCGCCGATCTGCCCCGCCGCAAGGCGCGCGACAGGGTCCGTGTGCGCCGGCTCACAGCGCGCCCGAAGCAAGCAGGCGACGATGCTCACGAGGGAGCCGAGAGCCATCGGCGCCCCGCCAAAAAACGAGAGCATTGGAGACGATCATGACCACCACCGAGATCAATGAGGCGGCCGATCTGCGCGCACTGACCGACGCCGAGGCGACCTCCGTCGCCGGCGGACTCAACCCGCAGCCGCTGCCCCCGCGCTACCTGTCGCTGACCTCACTGTTCAGCCGCTGGAACATTGCCGCGCTCAACCCGCAGCCGCTGCCGCCGCGCTGGCTGTCGTCCTTCTTCCGCTTCTGAGCAGAGCAGGGGCCGGCCGCCAGGCTGGCCCCGGCTCACTCCTTGCGTCCACCGTCGAGGATGCGAAACTGGCGACGGGCCGAGCGGACCACTCGCGCGGCCGCCAGCTCCGGCACGAACGGAAGCTGGCGCTCCGCGCTCTGCGAGAACGAGAACGAGCGGCCCTCCGGCCAGATCACGTCGTGCGCGGCGAGGGTGGTCTCGACGATCGGCTCGACGCCCTGCCACGCCGGCGGGTCGACGGGCGCCAGGGCGCCGAGATAGCGCGTCACCTCGGCCGCGGGATGGACGAGCGGCAGCAAGATTGCCTCGAAGCTGGTGGACCGCCCATCCGCCGACGTGCCGTCGATCTCGATCACGAGTGCCGCACCCTCGTTGGTCACGGCGTCGAGCGCCTTGTTCACGACGCGACGGTCCTCTCCGACCAGCGACAGAAAGTCGGTGCCGCGCAGCTCCCTGCCGAGCTGCTCGCAGATGCGCGTACCGGCAAGTCGGAACGGAAACGTCCGGCCCGAGCCCCGCTCGAGGATGAACGTCTCCGACAGGATCGGGCCGATGCGCGAGGGGTCGATCTCGAAGCGGCTCGGCGCAAGCCGCCGGCCACGGACATCGTTCCAATAGCTATATAGCATCCGCGTCGTTGGCAGCTTCATGCCCATTCCCTGGCAAGGCCGTAATGGCCGCTCTCGTCAAGCAAGCTGCCGCCGCCACGCCCGTCCCCGAACGGGACGGCCGTCACCCGGTGACAACCATTCGCAGACGAAAGAGCAGCTTTGATGCCAGCGGGACCCTGCGGGCCCGTTGCCGGTTGTCGCAACATCGCGCCACGGTTAAGCCGTCTGACGCGAGGCGCACCCGCTCCTCGGTCGAGCCGCCACCGAGGAGCCGCCCTTTGCCGTCGCGCGAGCCCATCTTCAATGCGCCGGCCGTCGTGGTCTGGCTCCTCGGCCTGCTGGCGGTGGTGCATGCCGTGCTGGCATGGCTGCCGGACCACCAGTGGAGCGTCGCGGTCGAGACCCTGGCGCTGATCCCAGCGCGCTACACGGGACACGCGCAAGAGCTGGCGGGCGGGGAGACGGCAGCGGTCACGTCGCTCGTGACACACCAGCTCGTGCACGGTGATCTCGCCCATCTCGGGCTCAACTGTGCGTGGCTGCTCGCCTTCGGCAGCGCGGTGGCGAGCCGCATCGGGACGCTGCGCTTCCTGGCTTTCGCCGTCCTATGCGGAATTGCCGGTGCGCTCGTCTTCCTCGCGTTCCACTGGGGCGAGCCGACCATCATGGTCGGCGCCTCCGGGGCCCTGGCGGGGCTGATGGGCGGTGCCTTCCGCTTCCTGTTCTCGGCCTTCGACGACGCAGGGCCCGATGCCTTCCGAGGCGATCAGCGGCGCATCCGGCGCATGTCGCTCGGCGAGCTGCTCGGCGACCGCCGCGCGCAGCTCGCGATCGGGTTTTGGCTGGCGCTCAATTTCGGGACGGCGCTGATCGCGCCCTGGATCACGTCGGCCGGCGGCATCGCCTGGGAAGCGCACCTCGGCGGCTTCCTGCTCGGGCTCCTGGCCTTCGGCCTGGTCGACGGGCCGGCAGTGCACGCGAGCCCGCTGCGATGACCTCGACGCAACCGCCAATGCCTCTCCTCGGGGCTCAAACGGCGCCGGTGCCGTAGATCGACCGGTAGGCGTGCCAAGTGGCGTGACCGATGAGCGGAAAGGCGACGACGAGTCCCAGCAGCATCGTCGCGAAGCCGGCCGCGATCATGACGGCGATCAGAGCTGCCCACAGCGCCATCGGCTTCGGGTTGGCCATGACGGATGCGAGGCTCGCGCGCATCGCGGTCACGGCATCGACCCGCTCGACGAGGAGCAAAGGCACGGCAACCGCCGACATGGAGAAGACCAGCGCCGCCAGCACCCCGCCGACGATCGAGCCGACGATCAACAGGCCCAGTCCGGGCAGCGTGAACAGCAGCGTCGAGACGAACTGCTCCGGCGGCGGCAGGCCGCGCCCGCCCATGAACAGGACGAGCAGGATGAAGGCGAGCTCGAGCCAGACGAGGAACACGATCATCAGCGCAACGCCGAAGAAGGCGAGCTGCCCACGAGCCCGGAATCCCGCCGCCAGCGCCGAGCCGAGCGTGACGGGCTCGCCCACCTCCATCCGGCGGCTCGCCTCGTAAAGGCCCATCGCGAGGAACGGCGCGAGCAGCAGGAAGCCGCCGGCGAAGGCCGGAAACAGAGATTGCGCCTCGAACGAGAGAAGGGCTGCCAGCAGAGCCAGCGCACCGAGCGCGAGGAGTCCGCCGTAGACGAGGCCGACGGCCGGCGCCGCCCAAAGATCGCGCCATCCCGCCGCCAGCCATATCCAAGGCGCATCGAAAGCGACCCGGGCCGGCGCCTTAAGGCTACCGGTGCCGCCTTCCGCCCGCCCGGCTGCGGTCTCGACTGGCTCGCCCATGGTCGGTGTCCTTCCCTTCTTGCTTTTCTCGTTGCACTCACGCCACCGGCTTGCGCCCTTCCTCGGCCGGGCGTCCGTCGCCGTCGTCGAGCGCGCGCCAGGCCGCGCCGTCGAGATCGTCGTACTGGCCCGTCCGCAGACACCAGAGAAAGGCCAGGAGGCCCAGCGCGCCGAGCAGGAGGGCAGCCGGTATGAGCCATGCGAGCGCCGTCATCTCTGCGATCTCCCGGCAGGGGCCTTGGCAAGGGCGACGCGAAGGGCGTTCGCCGTGACCGCAATCGACGATCCCGACATGGCGATGGCCGCAAGGAGCGGTGTCACCTGCCCGAGCATCGCAAGCGGCACGAACAGCGCGTTGTAGCCGATGGCGATGGCGAAGTTCTCCAGGCTGCGTGCCCGCGCGGACCGGGCGACGGCGAGCGTCTCCAGCACCGGCGACAGCGCTTCTCCCTGGAACACGGCATCGGCGACGGACTGGCTGATGTCGGCCGCCGTCGCGGGCGAGAGGGAGGCGTGCCCCGCGGCGAGCGCCGGCGCATCGTTGAGGCCATCGCCGATCATCAGCGGATGCCGCCCGGCGCGCTTCAATGCCTCGATGCGGGCGATCTTCTCGTCGGGCCGCTGCGCGGCGCGCCACTGGTCAATGCCGACCGCTCGCGCGGCCTGTGCCACGGCCTCTGCCCGGTCGCCGGACAGCACCTCGACGGCGATGCCCTGCCGGCGGAGGCCGGCGACGACATCGGCCGCATCCGGCCGCAATGGATCGGTCAGGGGCAGCGCGAGCGGCGGGAGCTCCGCCTCCCGCAGCCAGAGCGTCGCCGTCTCGCCACGGTCGCCGGCGATGCCGCAATGGCGTGCCGAGCCGAGGCGTACCTCGCGCCCTCCGGCCTCGCCCGTGAGGCCTGCGCCGGGACTCTCGCTGACGCCCGGCAGCGGCACGACGGCCAGCCCCCGGCGCTCGGCAGCCCTCACCACGGCGCGCGCATAGGGATGCCGGCTCGACACCGCGAGACTGGCCGCAAGCGCCAGCTCGCGGTCGGGCAAGTCCGCCTCGTCCGCAAGCCGCGGCTCGCCGAGGGTCAGCGTGCCCGTCTTGTCGAGCACCACGGTATCGACCGCCGCGAGCCGCTCGAGCCCGTCAGCCGCCTTCACGATGATTCCCTTGCGGAAGAGCCGCCCGGCCGCCACGACCTGCGTGACCGGCACCGCCAGCGCCAGAGCACAGGGGCACGTGATGATGAGCACGGCGATGGCCGACTCGAGCGAAGCCTCCCAGCCCCGGCCGAGCGCCATCCAAACGATGAACGTGAGAAGCCCCAGGACATGCACGGCAGGGGCATAGATTTGCGCGGCGCGGTCGGCGAGGCGCACGAAACGGCCCCGCCCCTGCTCGGCGGCAGCCATCAGGCGCGCGATCTCGGCGAGCAGCGAGCCCTCCTCGCGCGCCTCGGCCACCACCTCGATCGGTCCCGTGAGATTGACGGTGCCGGCAAAGACGCGATCAGCGCCGCGCACGTCGCGCGGGCGGCTCTCGCCGGTGATCAGGCTCTCGTCGATGGCGCTCTCGCCGGTTGCAAGGCGGGCATCGACAGGGATGCGCTCGCCGGCCGCGACCAGGATGCGCATCCCCGGCTCGACGGCCCTGGTCGCGATCCGCTCGGCCGTGCCGTCGGCGTGGAGGATGGTCGCGGCCGCGACGCGCGCACCGAGCAGGTTCTCGGCCGCCGCCGTCGCCCGCGCGCGCATGCGCTGGTCGAGGGCGCGGCCGATGAGCAGGAAGAACAGCAGCGTCACGGCGGCGTCGAAATAGACGTGGTCGCCGCCGCGCAGCGTCTGGAACAGGCTCATCGCCGTCGCAAGCAGGACGCCGAGCGAGATCGGCACGTCCATGTTCAGCCGCCCGGCCTTCAGCGCACCGGCCGCGGAGACGAAGAAGGGACGGCCCGCATAGGCGACGGCCGGCATGGCGATGAGCGCCGACAGCCAATGGAGAAGCGTGACCAGAGAGGCCGGCATGTCCTGGCCCTGCCCGGACCAGACGGCGACCGACATCAGCATGATGTTGGCGGCGGCGAAGCCTGCAACGCCGAGCCGCCGGAGGCTATCGGCGTCGTCGGTGCGCGTGCCGGCAGGCCGCTCGTCGGCGAGCGGCATGGACTTGAAGCCCTTGGCGGCCAGCGCTGCGATGTAGGGCTCCTCGGAGACCACTTCCTCCCGCGTCTCGATCGAGACGCGCCGCTGGGAGAGGTTGGCCCGCGCGGATATCACGTCGGGCAAGGCGCCGAGCGCGCGCTCGACGGAGCGGATGCAGCCGCCGCAGTGCATGTTCTCGACGGCCAGCGTCACCAGATGGCGGGTCCGCGGCGCTGCGGGCTGCCGCACTGGCGTCGCCGCACGAGGCTGCCCGGCCTCGCCGAGCGTCAGCGCTTCAGCCATACGCGCCTCCTCAGGCGATAGACCGGATCTGTGCCGTCGGTGCGGCCGGCTGCGGCTAGGGTGAGGACCCACGTGCCGTCGTCGAGCGGCTCGCCGCGCGCGACGTAGCGGCCCGGCTCGGCCTCGGCCAGCGTCAGCGGGCGGTCGAGCTTGCTCGTCGACGGACGACCGATCGAGCCTGTGAGGCTGAGACCGGTGACGGGGGCACCTGCCCCATCGGCGATGACGAGCGCCACGGCGCCGTCGCGCTCGACGGCGAGCGTCTCGTGCCAGCCGAGCCGATCCTGGCGCTCCCCTGCCTCGATCCGCTCGTTGTACTTCAGCCCCTTCACATAGGGCTCGGCCGAGATCACTCCGCTGTAGGTCGAGAGCGCGCTCGCGAGAAACACGCCGTTGACGGCGAAGACGACGCCGAAGAAAGCAAGCAGCATGAGGAGGACGTGCCGGCCTCCGAGCTCGCCCGGCTTGCGCGCGCCGGCGGCTCGCGGATCGACTGTCATGGCGCGTTCCCCTCTCCGACGTGGAAGCTCGTGGCGCGACGCTTCTCCTGGCCGGATGCGACGTCGTGCACGACGATCGTGAAGTCCTGTGCGGCAGCCTTCAATTCCGGCAACCGCGCGGGCGGGACGGTGACCAGGACGCGAAGCTCGCGCAACGCATCCGTCACGACCGAGACTTTCGGATCGGCCTCGCCCTCGAAGCCGACGATGCGCAGCTGAGCACCCGGCAGGCCTTCGGCGCGCAGCGTGAAGCTGTGCGGCTCGTGCAGCTTGTTCAGGATCTTGACCGTGAAGCCGTTCCTGACGCCGCCATCGGAGAGGCGCACGTAGGGCGGATTGCGGTCACGCAGCACGTTCACCTCGAGCGTCGTGCGGTTGAGCCACACGACGAGCATGATCACGCCCACCAGGGCCAGGACGCTCGCATAGAGAATGGTGCGCGGCCGCACGAAGCGATGTGCCTCGTGCTCGCCCTTGGCGCGCGCCTCCTGCTTCGCCACCGTCTCGTAGGCGATGAGCCCCTTGGGACGGCCGATCTTGCCCATGATCTCGTCGCAGGCATCGATGCAAAGAGCGCACTGGATGCACTCGAGCTGCGATCCGTCGCGGATGTCGATGCCGGTCGGGCAAACCGCGACGCAAGCCTTGCAGTCGATGCAATCGCCGCGGGCGGACCAGTCGACCTGGCCGTCCTTGCCCTTGCGGGCCGGTCCCCGCGGCTCGCCGCGCTCCGGCTTGTAGCTGACGAGCAGGGTGAACCGGTCGGTCATGGCGCCCTGGATGCGGGGCCACGGGCACATGTAGATGCACACCTGCTCGCGGGCGATGCCGCCGAGCACGTAGGTGGTGAGCGCGAAGATGCCGAGGAACAGGTAGGCGACGGCCGGCGCGGTGCCGGTGACGAGCTCGACCGCGAGCGTCGGCGCATCGCGGAAGTAGAACACCAGCGCGCCGCCCGTCAGCAGCCCGATCGCGAGCCACGACAGGTGCGTCATCGCCTTCTTGAAGAGCTTCGACAGACCCCACGGCTCCTTGTCGAGCCGGATGCGCGCATTGCGGTCGCCCTGCCAGAAGCGCTCGACCGTCACCATGATGTCGGTCCAGACGGTCTGCGGGCAGGTGTAGCCACACCATACGCGGCCGGCGAGCGCGGTCACGAGGAAGAGCGCGAGCGCACCCAGCACCAGCAGGCCGGTGATGTAATAGAACTCCTGCGGCCAGATCTCGAGAAAGAAGAAGAAGTAGCGGTTGTTGGCCATGTCGAGGAGCACGGCCTGGTCCGGCAGATCGGGGCCGCGATACCAGCGCAGCCACGGCAGGCCGTAGTAGACCGCGAAGGCCACCACCATCACCATCCACTTGACGTTGCGGAAGGTGCCGGAGGCGAGCTTCGGATAGACCTTCTGGCGCGCGGCGTAATATTGGCGCCGCTCGGCCTTGTTCACGGCCTCGACGTCGTGGCGCTCGATGTCACCACCCGCCGGCCTGGCCTGCTTGTCGTTGCGTCTGTCGAGGACCGTGGTCACCGTGGGGCTCTCCAGCCGGAGAAGAGGTATGCGATCGGTCGGGCGAGCCAGTCCGGGAGGGGCGCGCCTCCCGCTCCGGCGAGGACGCCCGGACGAATGTCGTCGAGGGGTGAGGCCCCGGGCCTCGGGCTCGGGGCCAGCCGGATCTCGGACAGGACGCGGGCCAGCTCGCATCCGCAGCTGCACATGTTCGCCTCCTGAAGCACGATCCGGCGAGGAACTCCGCCATCCCCCCCTGCCGTCTGGCAGGGGACGAAGGCATGAGACAGCTCGACTACTTGCCGCCGCCGAGGCTGTGGACATAGACGGCGAGCGATTTCACCGTCGCCGCGTCGAGCCGCGGCGCCCACGCCGGCATCGAGCCGCCGCGGCCGGTACGGATCGACTCGACCACCTGATCCTTCCGCCCGCCGTAGAGCCAGATGCCATCCGTGAGGTTGGGCGCGCCCTGCTCGAGCTTGCCTTTGCCGTCGTCGGCATGACACAGCGCGCATTGCTCCTTGTAGACGGCCGCGCCGCGCCCGGCCGCCGCCTTGTCGGTCGCCTTGCCCGAGAGCGAGAGCACGTGCTCGGCGACATCGTTGATCTTGGCGTCGTCGAGCAGCTTGTCGGTGCCGAAGCGGGGCATCTGCACGGCGCGCGCGTCGGCGTGATCCGAGCGGATGCCGAACGAGATCGTCTTGTGGATGTCGTCGATGTTCCCGCCCCAGATCCAGTCGTCGTCGTTGAGGTTGGGATACCCGACGAAACCCTGCGCGCCGCGCCCATGGCAAGGCGCGCAGTTGGTCTGGAAGGCCGCTGCGCCGGCCGCACTGGCGAAGCGCAGGAGCTCGGGGCTCTTGCGCACGTCGGCCAGCGCCGTCTTGTCGAGCAGCTGCCGCATGCCCGACTGCGCGTCGATGCCGGCCTTGACCTCGGCGGCCACCGTCGCGCGCTGGCTATAGCCCCAGATGCCCTTGGTGTAGCCGTTGGCCGTGGGCCACGCCGGATAGACGATCCAGTAGCCGATGGCCCACACGATGCTGGCATAGAAGGTGAGCAGCCACCACCGCGGCAGCGGCTTGTTCAGCTCCTTGATGCCGTCCCACGAGTGGCCGGTGGTCTCGACGCCCGTGACGTCGTCGATTTCGCGCTTGGTCGTCACTTGAGCCCCCTTTCGCCTGGCCGCTTCGCCGGGCTCCGCTGATCGAGATCGAGCGCGGATTTCTGAGCTTCCTCGAACCGCGGACCGTTCGAGGGCCAGAGCGCGTAGGCGACGACGCCGATGAACATTGCGATGAACATCAGGAGCGACGTCACCTGACTGATGCTCGCGACCGTCTGGTAGGTCATGGGGTTCACCTCAGGTTGGGGCCGGCGGCGTCGAAGCCGGTGAAATCGACCATCTGACCCAGGATCTGGAGGTAGGCGACGAGCGCATCGAGCTCGCTCGGCTCCCCACCCGGCCGCTGATCGAACTTGCCCGTGCGGGCTTTCGGGTAGCGCTTCTTCAGATCCCGCACCGGACGGCCCTCGGTCGCGATCTGGGCCTTCAGATCGTCGCCCGCCTTGGCGATCATCTCCTCCGAGTAGGGCACACCGACGATCCGCAGCGTTTTCATGCGGGCCTGGATGTCGGCCGTGTCGAGCTTGGTCGTGGCGAGCCACGGGTAGCCCGGCATGATGCTCTCCGGCACCAAGCTGCGCGGGTTGGTCAGGTGCTCCGCCTGCCATTGATCGGAGTACTTGCCGCCGACGCGGGCGAGGTCGGGCCCGGTCCGCTTCGACCCCCACTGGAACGGATGGTCGTACATGCTCTCTGCGGCGAGGCTGTAGTGGCCGTAGCGCTCGACCTCGTCCCGCAGGGTGCGGACCATCTGGCTGTGGCAGTTGTAGCAGCCCTCGCGGACGTAGATGTCGCGCCCGGCCTGCTCGAGCGGGGTGTAGGGACGCATGCCCTTCACCTTCTCGATGGTGCTGTCGATCCAGAACAGCGGTGCGATCTGGACGAGGCCGCCGATCGACACCGCGATGAGGATGCCGACCAGCAGGACGATAGAGTTCTTCTCGAAGATTTCGTGTTTCATGGTTCTCTAGCCCCCGCTCACTCGGCCGGCGTGAGGCGCACGCCCGGAGCGGCCGCGACGCGCGGCTGGTCGGCGAGGTCGACGGCCTCGTCACCCCGGATGGTGCGCCAGATGTTGTAGGCCATGATCAGCGAGCCGAGGACGAACAGCAGGCCGCCCACCGCGCGGATCATGTAGTAGGGACGCATCGCCTCCACGGTCTCGATGAACGAGTACTGGAGGAATCCCAGCTTGTCGTAGGCCCGCCACATCAAGCCCTGCGTGATGCCCGACACCCACATTGCCGTGATGTAGAGCAGGATGCCGAGCGTCGAGACCCAGAAGTGCCATTCGACGAGGCGGATCGAGTAGAGGCCCTTGCGGTTCCACAGCCACGGCACGAGGCAGTAGATGGCGCCGAAGGACACCATGGCGACCCAGCCGAGCGCACCCGAGTGCACGTGGCCGATGGTCCAGTCCGTGTAGTGCGAGAGCGAGTTGACCGCCTTGATCGACATCAGCGGACCCTCGAACGTCGACATGCCGTAGAAGGCGACGGAGACGACCAGGAGCCGGACGACGGGATCGGTGCGCAGCTTGTCCCAGGCACCCGCGAGCGTCATGAGACCGTTGATCATGCCGCCCCACGACGGCATCCAGAGCATGATCGAGAAGGTCATGCCGAGCGTCTGCGCCCAGTCCGGCAACGCCGTGTAGTGCAGGTGATGGGGGCCGGCCCAGATGTAGAGGAAGATCAGCGTCCAGAAGTGCACGATCGACAGCCGGTACGAGTAGATCGGCCGCTCAACGCGCTTCGGGATGAAGTAGTACATGATGCCGAGGAAGCCGGCGGTCAGGAAGAAGCCGACCGCGTTGTGGCCGTACCACCACTGCGTCATGGCATCCTGGACGCCGGAGTACAGGATGTAGCTCTTGCTGCCGGTGAGGCTCACCGGGATCGTCGCGTTGTTGACGAGGTGCAGCATCGCGATGGTCAGGATCATGGCGAGGTAGAACCAGTTCGCCACGTAGATGTGCGGCTCCTTGCGCTTGGCCAGCGTGCCGAGGAACACCAGGAAATAGACGACCCAGATCAGCGTCAGCATCAGGTCGGCGTACCACTCGGGCTCGGCGTACTCCTTGCCCTGCGTGATGCCGAGCAGGTAGCCGGTGCCGGCTATGGCGATGAAGAGCTGGAAGCCCCACACCACGAACCACGGCGCCCAGCGGCCGGCGAGGCGCGCATGCGACGTGCGCTGCACCACGTACAGCGATGTCGCCAGCAGCGCATTGCCGCCGAACGCGAAGATCACGGCCGAGGTGTGCAGCGGCCGGAGGCGACCGAAGCTCGTCCATGGCAGATCGAGGTTCAGGGCCGGGAAGGCGAGCTGCCAGGCAAGGACATCGCCGACGATGAAGCCGGCCACGCCCCAGAAAATGCAGAAGATCGTCGCGACCTTGATCGGGCCGTCCTGATACTCGTCCATCCGCGCGGGACGACCGCCACCGAAGAATCCGAGCACGGCGAGGCCGCCGAGGAGCGCGCCCACCGCGAGCAGCGAACCGTGGAACTTCATCGCCGGCTCATGCGCGCCGACGATCAGCGCAATGCCTATCAATGCGACCACTGCTGCCGAGAGCACCGCCAGGCCGTCGGCGATCGTGTGGCGCTCCGGCGTCGTATCCGTCATGGGATGCCGCCCCCAAAGGTTTATCGGATGTCACGGCACCCGCGCTCACGCACCGGCACCACTGCCGCTTTCACACCCGCGCCGCCGATCGAGCGTTGATCTCCGTCAATGTCGGCATGGGACATGACGTCCATTTCTGGCCCGGCTCCGCGGGTTGCAAAGGCATTCAGTGGACAGCGTCGCCGGCCTGCTCAGCCGGCTGATGCTGCAGCGCGCACCAATGGCCTTGTGGAAGCACTGCCCGGGGCTCAGATTGTGCGCTCCGGCCTCGCGGCCGGCGTTCCAACCAGGCTTCCCGCGCTCGACGCGGGCGACCGGGTACATGGGAGGGTAGACCGGCCGTCCTCGACCTGAGCGGGCGAGAGGAGACGGACATGCACGTCGCTGCCATCCTGAAGGAGAAGGGCCGGGCGGTGGAAACCGTCGCGGCCGACGTGACGCTGCGGGAGATCGTCGAGCGGCTCGCCGAGCTCCGCATCGGTGCGATCGTCGTCGTCGACCGCCGGGGAGATGTGGCCGGCATCGTCTCGGAGAGGGACGTGGTGCGGCTGCTCGCGAGCCATGGCCTGCAGGCGCTCGACCTCCCCGCCCGCGAGGCGATGACGAGGAACGTGGTCACCTGTGGCGAGACCGACACGATCGACGAGTTGATGGCACGCATGACCGAAGGCCGTTTCCGCCACCTTCCCGTCGTGAACGGCGGCCGGCTGGTCGGCATCGTGTCGATCGGAGACGTCGTGAAGCATCGCGTGGCGGAGGTCGAGCTCGAGGCGAGCGCCATGCGCGACTACATCTCGGCCGCCTGAGACGACGCTCTCCTCGGCCGCGAGAACGGCTCAGACGAGCTGCGGGACACGGCTGCGACCGGCGGCGCGGCGCGCCTCGATCTCGCGGCCGATGTCGTCGATCTCGCGCAACGCCGCTGCCATGCCGCGCTGGATCATCTCGTCGGCGCGGTGGAAATCGAGCATGCCGAGGCCGGCGAGCCGGGGGCTGATCATGGCATCCGGCGGATCGCCGGCAAGGCGTGAGCGCGCGATCCGGTCCTGCACGATGTTGAAGGCATCGACCATCACGGTCGAGATGCCAGGGGCGCTGCCACTGCCGTCGCCGAGAAGCTGGCGTCGGACGAGGCGACGGGCGGCGCCGCCATCCTCGACCGTCTCGGCCGACGCGCCATCCTCGCTGTCCGCGCCGTCGTCGTGAAGGCCCGGCTCGACCACCACCGCGTCGCGGCCATAGAGATCGGTGTTCAGGTTGACGGCGATCACGTAGCGCGCGCCGAGGGCGCGGCAGACGGAGACGGGCACCGGGTTGAGGAGCGCACCGTCGAACAACCAGCGCCGGCCGATGCGCACGGGCTTGAAAATGCCGGGAATGGCATAGGAGG
>JBFWQN010000033.1:0-19107 GCA_050249405.1 Hyphomicrobiaceae bacterium
CCGGGCGACGCCCACGAATGCGTCGAGACGAAGGACGGTCCGACCGTCTGGGAGGACCACTTCTATCCTGAGGAGATCGATCCGGTCTCCGGCGAGCCAGTGGCCGACGGCGAGCTCGGCGAGCTCGTGTTCACCTCGCTCAGCAAGGAGGCGATGCCCGTCATCCGCTACCGCACGCGAGACCTGACGCGGCTCTTGCCCGGAACGGCACGGTCGATGCGGCGCATGCAGCGCGTCACCGGACGCACGGACGACATGATGATCGTGCGAGGTGTCAACGTCTTCCCGACGCAGGTGGAGGAGCAGCTGCTCAAGGTGTCGGGCCTCTCGCCGCACTACCAGATCGTGCTGACCCGAGAGGGCCGCATGGACGAGATGGAGGTCGTCGTCGAGGTCGCCGATCCGGGGGAGACGGAAGGACTACGTGCCCGCGCGGCAGCCGAGCTCGCCCATCACATCAAGAGCGTCGTTGGCGTCACCGCGCGCATCACCGTCGCCGGCGTCGGTGCCGTGCCCCGCAGCGAGGGCAAGGCAAAGCGTGTCGTCGACCGGCGGGAAAGGGGCTGAAATCCAGCATCGAACGACTCCTCGGCGCTGCGGGCCGGCTCGTTCGAAGGGGAACGATCCTCTCGCGAACGGCGTTCTAGCGCTCGTGGTCCGCTGCAGCAGGTGGCGGACATTCAGAATGGAGCGTTTGCATGTCTGGGACGGCGGACAAGATCAAGGGCTATGCCAACGACGCGGTCGGCAATGCCAAGCAGGCGGTCGGGCGCGCGGTCGGCTCTGAGCAGATGGAGGCCGAGGGGCTTGCCCAGGAGGCCAAGGGCGAGGCGCAGAAGATGAAGGGCCGCGCCAAGGATGCGGTCGAGGATGCGACGGACAAGGCGTCCGAAGCCGTGGACGATGCGACCGGCTCGAGCACGGCGGATACCGTCTCCGGCCACTACAACAGCACCGTCGGCAGCGCCAAGCAGTCGATCGGCCGCGCGGTCGGCTCCCGCGAGATGGAGGCCGACGGCCTTGCGCAGGAGGCCGAGGGCGAGGCACAGAAAGTTTCGGGCGACGTCAAGAAGGCGTTTGGCCGATAGCCCGAGCCGAGTTCAAGGCAGCGAAGGACACGGCATTCGGCGTGTCCACGATGGCTCTCGACCCTGACCGGGCCGGGAGCCATAGTTGTGTACGGGCAGGGTGTTGTAAGCGGTGGGCCGCCATGCTCAATACGGGCTGGTGAGGGCCGCGCCGAGGATCGCGGCCGACTTCGATGGAGTGACCGGCGATGCGCTACGACGACAATGATCGCGAGAGCAAGAACGTCGAGGATCGCCGTGGCGAAGGCGGCGGCTCGCCCTTCGGCCAGGGCGGGATGCGCATCCCTATCCCGATGGGCGGTAGGGGCGGCTTCAGCCTCACGACGCTGATCATCATCGGCGCACTCATGCTGTTCTTCGGGGTCAATCCGCTCGATATCTTGCGCGGTGGCGGCGGTGGCGGCGGCGTGCAGATCCCGCAGTTCCCGCGCGTCGATCCGGGCTCGGGGTCAGGCAAGAGCCCCTTCGAGATTCCCGGCCGTGGCGCCAACGTCGATCCGAGTCAGGACGAGATGAAGAGGTTCGTCGGCCGCGTCCTCGCCGATACCGAGGACGTGTGGAACCGCGTGTTCCAGTCCTTCGGCCGCCAGTACAAGGAGCCGAAGCTGGTCATTTTCTCCGGCGCCTTCCCGACCGCATGCGGCACGGGCCAAGCCGCGATGGGGCCGTTCTACTGTCCGCTCGACCAGAAGATCTACATCGACCTGAGCTTCTATGAGGAGCTGAAGCGCCGCTTCAACGCGCCGGGCGACTTCGCACAGGCCTATGTCGTTGCGCATGAGGTCGGACATCACGTGCAAACCCTGCTCGGCATCGCTGAGAAGGTGCAGATCGCCAAGCAGCAGGTGCGCTCGGAGCGCGAGGCGAACCAGATCCAGGTCCGCATGGAGCTGCAGGCCGACTGCCTCGCCGGTGTGTGGGCCGCGCTCAACCATCAGGTGAAGAACCGCCTTCAGCCCGGCGACGTCGAGGAGGGCCTCAATGCCGCGCAGGCCATTGGCGACGACATGATCCAGCGCAAGCAGACCGGCCGCGTCGTTCCCGATGCCTTCACGCACGGCTCGTCGGCGCAGCGCGTCCGCTGGTTCCGCAAGGGCATGGAAACGGGCCAGATCCGCGAGTGCGATACGTTCAACGCCCAGCAGCTCTGACCCCCACCGCTGGAGCACGAGGGCCGCGGGCCGTTGCTTGACAGGCCCGCGGGGCCCATGCTCAACGCTCGCCAACTTCGATGATCAGCGGTGAGGGAGCGGCCCGATGGGCATGGCATTCGTTTTTCCCGGGCAGGGGAGTCAGGCAGTCGGCATGGGCCGTGAGCTGGCCGAGGCCTTCCCCGTGGCCAAGGCCGTGTTCCAGGAGGTCGACGACGCGCTCGGCCAGAAGCTCTCGCAGATCATGTGGGAGGGCCCGCAAGAGACGCTGATTTTGACCGAGAATGCCCAGCCCGCGCTGATGGCCCACTCCGTCGCGGTCATGCGGGTTCTGGAGGCCGAGAAGGGCCTGAAGCTCGCCGAGACGGCCAAATTCGTCGCCGGTCATTCGCTCGGCGAGTATTCGGCTCTGGCGGCGGCGGGTGCCTTTTCGATCGGCGACGCGGCGCGCCTCCTGAAGCTGCGTGGGCAATCCATGCAGAAGGCCGTGCCTGTCGGGCAGGGCGCGATGGCGGCGCTGCTAGGTGTCGGCCTCGAGGTCGCACGCAAGATCGCGGCCGATGCCGCCCAGGGCGACATCTGCGATATCGCCAACGACAACGAGCCGACGCAGGTCGTTCTCTCGGGTCACAAGACGGCCATCGACCGTATCGCAGCGGTCGGCAAGGCGCACGGATTGCGTCGTGCCATACCGCTTCCCGTCTCGGCGCCGTTTCACTGCAGCCTGCTGCAGCCCGCCGCCGACGCAATGAAAGAGGCGCTGGCCAAGGTCGAGGTCAGGCGGCCCGTGGTGCCTGTGGTGGCCAATGTGCTTGCCTCGGCGATCGACGATCCGGACGAGATCAGGAAGCGTCTCGTCGAGCAGGTGACGGGTACGGTACGCTGGCGCGAATGCGTGCTGTTCATGGCCTCCGCCGGCGTGACGACCCTCATCGAGGTCGGCTCCGGCAAGGTGCTGACCGGCCTCGCTGGCCGCATCGACAAGAGCCTCAAGGCGCACGCCGTGGGCACGCCCGCCGACATCGAGGCCATCGCGGCCGTGCTCGCCGGCTGACGGCGGCCGAGGTCAGTACGGCAGATAGCTGCTGCACAGGTCGATGGCGTCGGCCGATCGGCCGAAGGCCGCGAGATCGATGCCCGTGGTGGTGGGCACTTTCTGCTCGATGAACAGCATGTGATCGATGCCGGCCGGTCCGGCGTCGTGAAGAAGCACTCTCATCTGCAGCGTGTCGGGCTTTGTCTCGAAGGCGCGACGCGCTCCTTCGAGAACGGCGGCCGTTGCCGAGCGGTCGAGGCCCCGGAAGCGGACGAGAAGCACCGGCCCGCCCTTGGTCAACTTGTCGCCGGGCCAGATTTGGTCGCCCGTCGAGCGCCAGGGGCGCACGCGGCTCGTCACCCGCTTGGTCCAGGGGCTGGCGTTCTCGTAGCCGACCTTCCGGTACGCGGGCGAGCTCATCACCGCGTGGCTCTCCAGGTCGTACATCGCGAGGTACTTCGGGTGGCCCGCCGCACAGACGTAGCGCCGCGCCGTCAGGATGCCCGGCACCGCCAGCCGCTCAGGAATGTGCTCGCTGTCGTACCACGCGTTAAACTCCTCCTCGAAGGCCGGCGGCGGCTGCATGGTAACCAGCAGGAAGCCTTTGTGGGTCACGGCACTCTCCTCGCGCTGCATGTCATGGGCCAGAATCTCATGGGCCGGCATCAATCATCCAGCCCGTAGTCGTCGCGGGCGCTCTCCCTGCTGATGCGGCCCTCGGCGAGATCACGGCGCACCGCATCGCGGTCGCGCTCGCGGGGGCTGCCGTAGCCGCCGGCGCCGGGCGTCGTGATGTAGACGCGTTGCCCGGAGCGGATGACGGCGCGGGCCTTGGCGGGCCGCTCGACGCCGTCGTCGAACTCGAAGCGCGCACAGCCTCCGTCTCTGCCGCCGAAGAGACCCCACGGCCCTTTCACGAAGCGTGAGCCATGGATGTAGGTCCGGCACTCGTGCCCTTCGGCGCGCACCTGCCGGAAGAGGCCCATGCCTCCCCGATAGCGGCCGGCGCCGCCCGAGCCGTCGACCAGCTCGTAGCGCTCGAGCACCAGCGGATACTCGGTCTCCAGCGCCTCGACTGGCAGGTTCGAGGTGTTCGTCAGGTGAACGTGGACGCCGTCGAGGCCGTCCTTCGTGGCGCGCGCACCGAAGCCGCCGCCGATGGTCTCGAGATAAACGTAGAACTCGCCCGTGCGCGGATCGACGCCGGAGAAGGTGGAGTTGACACAGGCGCCGTTGCAGGCCGCGACGATGCGGTCGGGCATGGCCGGCGCCAGCGCCCCGAAGATCAAATCGACGACCCGCTGGCCCGTGTGCAGCCGCGAGTTGACCGCCCCCGGCGCAGACGAGTTGAGGATCGAGCCTTTCGGCGCGCTCACGTGGATCGGCCGGAACAGCCCGGCGTTGGGCGGAATCTCGGGGCCGATCAGCGCCTTCACCGCGTAGTAGACGGCCGCGAGCAGGCCCGTCTCCACGAGGTTGATACCGGCGCGAACCTGCGGCGGAGCTTGGAAATCGAGGAAGATCTCGTCGTCTCTCACCTCGACGCGAGCCTTGAACGTCAGCGTGCCGTCGAGCTCGTTGCTCTCGTAGATGTCCTCGAATTCATAGACACCGGAGGGAATGGTGCGAATGCCGGCGCGCGTCAGCCGCTCCGCGTAGTCGAGGAGCGCGTCGCCTGCGGCAAGCAGCAGGTCCTTGCCGTAGCGGTCGCAGAGCGCCTTGAACCGCTCGACGCCCTGCCGATTGGCGGCCATCTGGGCGCGCAGATCGTTGAGCCGCTCTCGGGGCACCTGCAGGTTGAGCAGGATGATGTCGAGCACGTCCTTGACGATCTTGCCCTCTCGGTAGAGGCGCACGGGCGGAATGCGCAGGCCTTCCTGGAAGATGTGGGCGTGCGCCCGGTCGACGAAGTCGGCGTGGTGGGCGGTGTTGGTGGCCCACGCGACGAGCTCTCCGCGGTAGAAGATGGGCTCGGCCAGCACGATGTCGGGAAGGTGCGTGCCCCCGCCGCTGTAGGCGTCGTTGCCGATGAACACGTCGCCCTCGCGGACCTCGGCCATGTCCCATCGCCGCGCGATCTCGTCGACCACGCCGATGAGCGAGCCGAGGTGGATGGGAATGTGCGAGGCTTGGCAGAGGGTGCGGCCCTTGGCGTCGAACAGGCATGTGGAGCTGTCGCGCCGCTCCTTGATGTTGGTCGAGTAGCTGGCACGGACCAGGGTCTCGCCCATCTCCTCGACGATCGAGGCGAGTGCATTGCCGATCACCTCGACGGTGATGGGATCGAGCTTCGGCGACGCCGTGGCTGTCGCGCGGGGGTCGGTGTCGTTCATCCGGACCTAGCCCTCGATGACGATGTTGAGAAATGGATCGACGGTTGCCGTCTGGCCGGGCAGCACGACGGTCGTTGCGTCCATCTGCTCGACGATGGCCGGACCGACGAAGCGATGACCGGGGCCGAGGCGCTCGCGATCGAAGACCGGACAGGCGACGCGGCTGCCGCTTTCGGGGAGCCACACCTCGCGTGTCGCCGTGTGGGCGTCGTCGAGCGGAGTGGAGGTCGGCGGCAGGGGGTGCATCTCGGCTTGTCGCACGGTGCCGATCGCCTCGATGCGGAAAGTCACCGCCTGGATCGGCTCGTCCTCTGCAATGTAGCCGTACATCTGGCGATGAGCGTCCTCGAAGCGCTGGCGCAGCTCTGCGATCAGTGCATCGCCGGAAAGCCGCTCCGGCATGGGGATCGCCAGCTCGTAGTTCTGCCCGCCGTACCGCATGTCGATCGTGCGTCGTGCGCGCCGCCGCCCGGCCTCGATGGCCTCCTCGGCGAACCATGCCTCGGCGCGCGCCTCGAGTGCTGCGAACGTCTCGGCGATGGCCGCTGGCGCGTCCGGCTCGAGCCGCATCTGCCGTGTTTGCGCGAAGTTGGTCTTGAGGTCGGTCATCAGCAGCCCGAGCGCGCACAGGATGCCCGGATTGCGCGGCACGAGGAGGCGCGGGATATCCAGCTCGCGTGCGAGGCGCGCGGCATGCAGCGGGCCGGCGCCGCCGAAGGCGACGAGCGTATAGTCACGCGGGTCGTGGCCGCGCTGGACCGAGACGAGGCGGATGGCCCGCGCCATGTTGGCCGTGACCACGCTGACGATGCCCTGCGCGGTGGCGGTGAGGTCGAGCCCGAGACGGTCGGCGAGCACGCTGACGGCGGCCTCCGCCTTCGCCGCATCGATCGCCATGCGACCGCCGAGCAGGTGCGTCGGGTGGAGCGTGCCGAGCACGACGTTGGCGTCGGTGACGGTCGCCTCCCGGTTGCCGAGCCCGTAGCAGGCGGGTCCCGGTACGCTGCCGGCGCTGCGCGGTCCGACCTTCAGGTGGCCGCCGGCGTCGATGTGGGCGATGGAGCCGCCGCCGGCGCCGACCGTGTGAATGTCGAGCATCGGCGTTTTCAGCGGGTAGCCGTGCACCTCCATCTCGCCAGCGAGCCGCGGCTCGCCCTTCTCGATCAGGGCGACGTCGGTCGAGGTGCCGCCCATGTCGAAGGTGATGATGTCGGAGAACCCCGCGACGCCGGCCACCTTGAGGGCCCCGACCACGCCGGTGGCGGGACCGGACAGCACCGTCCGCACAGCCTGGTTGCGCGCCATCTCGAACGACATGACGCCGCCGTTCGACTGGGTGATGCGGCGCGGACCGCGGATGCCGGCCGCATCGAGCCGCGGCCCGAGCCGGTCGATGTAGCGCGCCATGACGGGGCCGAGGTAGGCGTTGACGACGACGGTCGTCAGTCGCTCGAACTCGCGGAACTCGGGCGCCACCTCGTGCGAGGCCGTGATGAAGGCATCCGGCAGCTCCTCCGCCAGGATGGCGCGCACCCGGGCCTCGTGGCGCGGGTCGAGATAGGCATAGAGCAGCATCACCGCTACAGCCTCGACGCCGGCCGCCTTCAGCTCCCCGGCGACCCGGCGCACCGCCGCCTCGTCGAGCGGCTTTTCCACCCGTCCGTCGTGCCGCATCCGCTCCGGCACCTCCTTGCGCAGATCGCGCGGGACGAGCAGCGGAGGCTTGTCGCATTGCAGATCGTAGAGGTGGGGGCGGCGCTGACGGCCGATCTCGAGCAGATCGCGGAAGCCGTCCGTGGTGAGGAGCCCGGTTCGCGCGCCCCGTCCCTGGATCAGGGCATTGGTGGCGACGGTTGTGCCGTGCCCGAACGACACCACGTCGGCCGGCTTTGCGCTCGCGGCTTCCGTCAACCCCTCCAGGACGCCTGCGGCTATGGCGGTCGAAGGATCGTCGGGTGTGCTCGGCACCTTCCAGACGCGAATGGCGCTGCCGTCCTCGGCGACGAGGCAGATGTCGGTGAACGTGCCGCCGGAATCGACGCCAACCCGCCAAGCCGTCATGTCCCTGATGCTCCTTCGGTTTGATCGGATGCGCGGCGATCGGCCTTTCAGCGCAGCGGATGGAGCGCCGGGCCCGCGATGATCTCATTGCGGAGCGTGCCGAGCAGCTCGACATCGATCTCCACCCGGTCGCCCGGCTTCAGCCACGGGTACTTGTCCTCGCCGTGCGTCAGCGACAGCTCCGAGATGCAACCCGTGCCGCAGGTGCCGGAGCCCAGGATGTCGCCCGCCATTACATTGGTGCCGCGCGAGGCGAACGACAGCATCTCCTCGAACGACCAGTAGATGTCCGCGAGGTTGGCGCGGGTGTACTCGCGGCCGTTGACCGTCGCCGTGATCGCGAGGTCGAACGCCTTGGCCTGCCGCCGGGGCGCCAGCTCGTCGGCGGTGACGAGGCAGGGCCCGATGCTGGAGGCGAAATCCTTGCCCTTGGCAGGTCCGAGGCCGACCAGCATCTCCTTGCGCTGCAGGTCGCGGGCACTCCAGTCGTTGAGGATCATGTATCCGGCGATGTGGCTGGCGGCCTCGGACACCTTCAGGTTCGAGCATCGACGGCCCACCACGGCCGCCACCTCCACCTCGAAGTCGAGCCGCGAGCAGCCGGGCGGCACCGCCACCGCGTCACCGTCGCCGCTGAGCGCATTGGGGTTGGTGAAATAGAACACGGGGATCTCGTACCACTCGGGCACCATGTCGAGCCCGCGGCTCTTGCGGCCCGCCTTCACGTGCTGCTCGAAGGCATAGAAGTCGCGGATCGACGGCGGCCGGCCGATCGGCGGCAGCAGCCGGACGTCGGAGACATTCAGCACGGTTTGCGGGTCTTTCTCGGCGGCCTCGCCGGCCCGCATGAGCCGCTCGCCGTCGTCGCCGAGCAGCTCCTGCACGGTGGCGACTCCACGAAGTCCATGCACCTTGTCGCCGATCCAGCGGCCGGCGCCCTCGCGCCCCGACGTGTCCCTGTACATGACGAAGCGCATGTGAGCCTCCCGGAGCTGCCCCTTGTCTGGCGTCAGTCTGGCATGGCGCTCGCCCGGGCGCACAGCGGGTATGCCGCCACAGGACGTACCCGGCCGTCCGGGTCCATGCAGCACGGATCAGGGCGCAGGCAACAGGCGGCGTCGCTGGAACTCGCGGAAAGCAGAGGCAAGCATCGCCTCGGTGTCCATCACCTCGGTAAAGCCGGCCTGCATCAGCTTGATCGTCGAGGAGTAGGAGACGGGCGCCGGTTTCGTGCGGCCGTAATTCATCTGCCAGTCGGCGTACTCGAACGAAAGGCCGACCAGTTGCTTGAGATCCGGTGCGGCCAGTCCGTGCTTGGCCACGATGCGCTGCCACTCGTCCTCCCGGGGCGCGATCTCGGACGCGAGCGACATCGGCCGATCGTCGCCCGGCTTCATGCCAACCGCTGCCGCGATGGCCGGCCACACGTTCGGCCAGGAGAACACGTCGCCGTTGGCGACGTTGAAGGCCTCGTTCCGCGCCTTGTCGCTCTCGCCCGCCCACGCCATCGCACGCGCCAGCAAGCCCGCATCGACGGCCTGCGACACGCGGCCCGGCCCACCCGGGAAATGCAGCGGCTCGCCGCGCTCCTTCAGGAACGCCGCGTAGACGCCGATCGCCGGGATCAGGTTCATCGCGGCGCCGAGCGAGTAGCCGCAGATCAGGACGGGACGGAAGATCGTGAACGCCCACGACTGCCCCTGCTGGCGCTCGCGGATGTAGTCCTCCTGTTGCCAGTAGAAATTCGGCACGTCGCGCGCCTCGTCGCGTCCCTCGCGGGCGGGGTACTTCATCGGCCGGACGTGCGAGCCGTAGGCCTTCGTGCCCTGCAACAGCGAGACGTGCCGCAAGCTTTTCGCCACGCCGAGCAGCGGGTCCATCAGGTTGCGCAGCATGGCATCGTTGATCGCGATCTGGTCTTCCGCACGCCACCCCGCGACGAGACCCGGCTTCTCGTAGAGCGCCGCATAGACGACGTGTGTCACCTCCGCCATGCCTGAGAAGAGCTCGGCGCATTTTGCTCGATCCTGCAGATCGACGGAAATGAACCGCGCACCGAACGTCTCGGCCGGCTTGCGGCGCGAGACGGCGATGACGCTCGTGTCCGGCAGGCCCGCGAAGTGCTGCATGGCCGCGTGGCCAACGAGGCCCGTGGCGCCGGCGACGAGAACGGTTTTGGTGGGCATGGGTGGTCTCCGTCGCAGATGACAAATGGAGCGGGCCGGGGTGGTCGATCCCGGAGCCAATACGCTTTAGGCCATCGCTGTCACGACCCAGGTCGCGGCCTTGAGGCTGGAGCAATGATCATTTGCCCTTGCACTTAGCGCCTCTCGGATTCTGGGTTCGACAGGGGAAAGTAGCGCTGGTCGCTCGCGCAAGAGCTTCCCGAGAGGGCCGACTTTCGTCAGGACAGCCATCATCGCATCGACATTGCCGCTGGACACCTTCGCGTCGAACGCTTCGATCTCAATCCGAGTGAAGCCTGACGACTGCAGCACATCCGACACGTAGTCGCGGCTCTCGAATTTGAAGGGCGTCATGTCGACCTCGAAATCGAGCCCTGCGGCTTGCAGGGGGATAAAATCAAGCTCGTTTTCCTCGATCGATCGCCAGCACACGAAGGCGAGCCTGCTGCCTCGCCTGAGCATCCGCCGGAAGTTTGAAAAGCCGGCTTCAGGATCATCGAGCGCCATGACGCCGAAGCGGGAATAGATGCCGTCTGCAAATTCGTCTGGCAATGCAAGATTGCCGGCATCGGCCTGAACAAGTTGGATTAGATCCAGTCCAGCGGCCCTTTCGCGCGCAACCTCAAGTACCCGGGGCGCAATATCTACTCCGATCACACGTCCTGATGACCCAACTCGTTCCGCAAGCTGGAGCAACGTCTGGCCTGCGCCACACCCGATATCAAGAATTGTCTGGCCGGGCTGCGGCGCGAGCGCATCCATGGCGGCCAATCCGAGCGGCGACAATTGGAGATCCAAGAGGTCCGCAACCTCCGCCCTGGCTTGATCCCCCAAGTCGATTGACGACACGCTTGCTGCCATTTGGGCACTCATCTCGCGAACGCCGTCGCAATCACCCCGCCACGACCACCTTCCGCTCCGCCATCGCCGCAATCTCGGTTGCGCTGTAGCCCGCCTCCGAAAGCACCTCGGCATTGTGCTGGCCGAGCGTCGGCGCGTGACGGCGCAGGCCGAGCCGCTGGTCGTCGTGGAGCGAGAACGGCATGGCGGGCAGCTTCACGGGCTTGCCTTCGGCGCCGCCGGCCCGGTTGACGAACGTCTCGATGAGGCCGCTGGTCGCCATCAGGTGCGCATCCTCGAACAGGTCTGATGGCCGGCCGACCGGCGCCCACGAGCAGTGTGCGCGCTCGAGCCGCTCGGCCACCTGCGCTTTCGGCAGCGGCGCGATCACCTCCTTGAGGCGCGGGATCAGCCATTCGCGCTCGCCGACGCGCATCAGGTTCGTGGCCAGGCGTGGATCGGCAGCGAGCGCCTGCAGGCCGAACTCCTCGACGAAGCGCGCCCATTGCTGGTCGCTGGTGACACCTATGAACAGCTCACCATCGGCGCAGTGGAACACCTCGTAGATGGCCCAGGCCCCCCGGCGCGCCGGCATCGGCGGCATCTCCGAGCCGGTCGCGACGATGCCGGACATGTGCGACGCCATCAGGAAGGCCGCGCTCTCGAACAGTGCCGACGAGACGCGCTGGCCCTTGCCCGTGGTGTCCCGCTCGCGCAACGCCGCCTGCACGGCGATGACGCCGAACACCGCGCCGAGGATGTCGATCACGGATGCGCCCGCGCGCAAGGGGCGGCCGGGCGGGCCGGTCATGTAGGCAAGGCCGACGTGGTACTGAACCACCTCGTCGAGCGCCGGCCGGTGGGCGTAGGGGCCGGGCAGGTAGCCCTTGAGCGCCAGATAGATGAGCCGCGAGTTGAGCTTCTCGAGCACGTCCCAGCCGCAGCCGAGCCGCTCCATGGTGCCGGGGCCATAGTTCTCGAGCACGACGTCGGCCTTCGACGCGAGGCGGTGGAACGCGGCTTGTCCCTCCGGCTGCTTCAGGTCGAGCGCGACGCCACGCTTGTTGCGGTTGAAGGCCGAGAAGAAGCCGGCCGCGAAGCCGCCGAGCCCGCGCGTGTGGTCGCCTTTGGGTGCCGGCTCGACCTTGATCACGTCGGCGCCGAGATCGGCGAGCACGAGGCCGGCGGTCGGCCCCATCACGGTGTGCGAAAGCTCGAGGACGCGGACGCCGGCGAGCGGCAAGGTGTGGGCGGACATGGCGCTCCGGCTTGGACGGTGGCGGGGACTGGCCCCAAGGTGCCCCAACTCGACCGGCACGAGAAGGGCCTCGCAGCACGGCCGCCGCTCACTGCATCACGACCTCGACTTGAGTGGGCTCGCCCGCCTTGACGACGAACTGCCGCTGGTAGAGGCGGCCGCCGTGCCGCGCGCTCGCGACGTACTGTCCCGCTGCGAGAATGTGGGTCGGAAGCGCGCCCTGGCTTTCGCGCACCATCTCGCCCTGGATCGAGTGCACGGTCCACAGCGTGTCGGCCTGCGCCTCGCCGCCCGCGCGATCGACGAGCTTCAGCGTCACCCGGGCCGCGTGATGGCTCACGACCGCGTCGGTGAGCTTGCCGGCCTCGACCGTGACGTCGGCGCTGACGACGGCGTTGGCGTCGCCCATCGTCGAGACGACATGATAGAGGCCGGCGTTGAGCCGCACGATGAGGCCGGGCCGCAGATTGCCGACCACCTTGGTGCGTCCGCCCACCTGATCGGCGTCGCCCTGGTAGACATCGTAGCTGACGGCCGAGTCCGGCACCTTCTCGGCCGCGCCGAGCACCGCCGTCACGCGCAACCCGCCCGCGTTCAACACGAAGCGCTCGTCTCCCGGCTTGCCGTCGACGACGACGATGCGCCGCGTCAGATGCGCCCGGCCGAACGAGACGTTCACCAGATAGTCGCCCGGCGGCAGCGTGATGACGGGGCCCGCCTCGCGTGAGGATGTGAACAGCCGTGGTTGTGGCGGCTCGGAACGCGGCGTCTCGGTGAAGATGCGCCAGACGAGGCCCTGGTCGATGGGCTCGCCGTCCTGCGTAAGGTAAGCCGAGAGCGTCACGGGCGCGCCGGGGGTACGCTGGCCCGTGCCGGACTCGCCACGAGTGGCTGGACCGGTAGCCGGCGGCGGCTCGAGTCGTCGCCGCTCGAGATCCGTCTGCCACGGTGCGGGCGTGGCCTGCTGTGCCACCGCCGCGATTGGCGCGAGGGCAAAGGCGGTGACGCAAGCCAGCAGCAACTGCCACGCCGGCCGGCTCGCCATCGGACGGTGCTGGCCCATGGCTGTGCTCGCATTTCCCGCCTCGGCACTCATTTCGGCGCGATCTCCACGGCGCGCTCCTCGCCGGGCGCAACCTCGAAGGCGCGCTCGGCGGCCTGACCGCGTCCATCGGCGTGCACGGTGTAGCGTCCGGCCAGCAGCAGTGCCCTGGGCTCGGCGCCGAGGCCCGACCAGACCGGCTGCCCATTGCGGTCGCGAACCTCGAAGGCGATGTCCGGCAGCGGCTTGGCGCTGGCCTTGTCGAGCATGCGGAAACGCACTGCGCCCGCGGCTTGCTCGATGGCGATGCGCTCGATCTCGCCGGGCCTCACCCGGATGTCGCGCACGGCGCGCACGTTGCCGGCGCCCACCCGTGTCTCGAGACGGTATTGGCCGGCCGGCAGATCCAGGCTCGCCGTGATGCCCCTCGCGTGCGCCACCTCGGCTGCTTGCACGTCGGTACGCTCGAGCCTGTGCGTGATGACGCTTTCGCCGTCCAGCCGTCCCCCGGCGAGCCGGACGCTGATGACCGCCTGGCCCGCGTCGAGCGACATCGTGCGCCGCTCGACCTCGCCGGCTCGCACGCTCACCCGGTCGCGGGTCTCCGCGAGGCCGCGTCGCGCGGTCACGTAGTAGGTCCCCGCGGCGAGCTTGAAGCGCGGTGCCGGAGCCGCGGAGCGCGCCACCTCGCGCCGGCCCTGTGGCGAATCGGGATCGTCCTCGTAGACCACGTAGACGAGCCCGTCCGTCACCGGCTTGTCGCGCGCGGCCACCGCCGAGAGGTCGAGCGCGCCCAGCGACAGGGCATTGGCGAGCGACACCCGCTCACCTGCCACGATGCCCACCGGCCGCTCGATGCGCAGCGTGCCTTCGGTCACCGACAGAAGATAGTTGCCGGCTGGCACAGCGATCTCGGAGGTCAGGTTGCGCAGGATGCGCGGCTCGCCCGGACCGCGCGCCTCGAGGCGGACGAGCGTCACGATCGCATCGCGCAGCATCGCCTCTGCCTTCTGCGTGTGTGCGAGCGCGAGCAGGCCCCCGTCGAGAACGAGGCTTGCGGAGCGCGGCTGGCCATCGACGGCCTCCGCGACGACGGATTTCTCGATCAAGCCAGCCCTGGCCGCGATGTCGTAGCGCCCGCTCGGCAGGATGAGCAATGGTGCCGCCGTCTCGCCCTCCCAGAGCGGCGCCCCCTTGTCGCCCGCCTTGCGCACCGCCCAGTGGACCGGCAGCGCGAGTGCCGGGCCGCCTTTGACAAGCGTCGTCCACAGCTGCAGGCCCGGGCGCCCGGCCGCCACGCTCTCGGCCGTCGCCGCAGCCCGGGGCTCCGGCTCGGCAGGCCGCGGCTGTGAGGCGCCCGCAACCGCGTCTGGCACCGGCGCCAGGGCCCCGACGAGCGCCGCCTCCAGGGCCTCCATGCTGCTCACCTGATAGTGTCGGCCCCCGGTCGACCTCGGCAGGCACGCCATCGTCTGAGCCTCGTCCGGCGAGAGGCCGATCGACACGACGTTGATCCTGACACCGGGATGCGCCACGTGCAGGTCGCCCACCACGGTGCACGGATCGAGCTGGCAATTGTCGGGCCCGTCATGGATGAGCACGATGGTCGATCGCGCCGTGGCGGGGCCGAGCCGTGATGCCGTCTCGCGCAGCGCCCTCGTCAGCGGACCCCGGCCGCGTGGATTGAGCTTCTCCAGGGACGCCGTCACGCGCTCCAGGTCGAGAGGTGTAGGCTCGATCAGCGTCTCGGTGTCCTGGCAGTCCCCGCCGCGGCGGTGACCGAACGACATCAGCCCCACCCTGGTTCCGGGCGCCACGCCGGCGAGCCCCTTGCGCAAAGCGTCGCGGGCCATGACGAGCTTGCTCACGCGCTCGCCGTCGAGCTTGCCCCACATGGAGCCGGAGCCGTCGAAGATGACCATGACGGTCGGCGGCTCGGCGGCGCGGGCAGGCAAGGTGAGCGCAACCGCCAGCCAGGCGATCGCCGCTGCAACTATTCCGGTGATGGAAGGACAGACCCTCGGCATGGCTGCTAGTCTATAGCCGACGTCGCCGCCGCCGATAAGGGCACGGCGGCACGAGCCCCCAGCCGATCGAGGGACGTCCCATGAACGAGACTTTGAAGCTCCTCGTCACGCGCCGCTCGGCCAAGGTCGCGCTGCTCGCCGCGCCAGGCCCCTCGCCGGCCGAGCTCGATTCCATTCTCACGATCGCGGCGCGCGTGCCGGATCACAAGCGCCTCGTGCCCTGGCGCTTCATCGTCTTCGAGGGCGAGGCGCGTGCCCGCTTCGGAGACGTCCTCGCCCGCACGCTCGCGGCCGAGGACAAGGAGCCGCCCTCCCCTGTCCGCCTCGAGACGGAGCGCCAGCGCCTCCTGCGCGCCCCCGTGGTGGTGGCCGTCGTCTCGCGCGTCGTCGAGACGCAGGGTGCGCCGGAGATCGAGCAGGTGCTCTCCTGCGGAGCCGCCGCCTTCAACCTCTGCCTCGCGGCCAACGCCTCGGGCTACGGCACCTGCTGGATCACCGAGTGGTACGCATTCAGCAAGGGCGTCGCCGCCGCGCTGGGCCTCGCCGCCAACGAGCGCATCGCGGGCTTCGTCTACATCGGCACCGAGACCGAGAAGCAACCCGACCGCGAGCGTCCGGTGATGAGCCGGATCGTCGACCGCTGGCAGGGCTGAGGTGGCAGGAATGGCCGAGCAGGGGTGCGGCGAGCCGGCGGCGAGGTGACCCTCGCGCCGCCGGCTGGATCATGCGGGACAGACGTCAGGCTTTCGGCTTCTTGCGCATGAACGCCTGGCGACGGCACTCGGCCACCAGCTTGCCATCCTGATTGTAGCCCCGGTGGATGAAATCGACGACGCCCGCATCCGGCCGCGACTTGGATTCGCGCTTGGCCGCCACCTCGGTCGTCGCTCGCACTGTGTCCCCGTGGAACACCGGATGCGGGAACTTGACATCCGTCATGCCGAGGTTGCCGATCGTCGTGCCGAGCGTCGTGTCGCCGACCGAGACGCCGATGATCAGGCCCAGCGTGAACAGCGAGTTGACCAGCGGACGGCCCCACTCCGTCTTGGCGGCGAAATGCGCGTCGAGATGCAGTGGTTGCGGATTGTGGGTGAGTGCCGTGAACAGCACGTTGTCCATCTCGGTCACTGTCCGTGTGATCGAATGCTCGTAGATCTTTCCGATCTCGAACTCCTCGAAGTAGAGCCCGGCCATGCGTGTCCTCTCCTGTCGCTCGTGGCTGCGAAGGAGACCATGATCGGGGGCCCGGGGGGCCAGGGCAAGCGAGGTGCTCGTTCGAGCGACCGAAGTGGCCTCGATGCCGCTTGGCCGGCCCGCTCCCGGCGGCAGGGGGCCGCCAGCGGGCGGGACGCCTTTGCACTCGGCTTCGGAATAGCCGACATTGCAGCCCGAAACCCAGGCAGAACACCCGGACCCAGGCATGCTCGAGAAAATCCTCATCGCCAACCGCGGCGAGATCGCGCGGCGCATCATCCGCACGGCCCGCCGCATGGGCGTCGCCACGGTCGCCGTTTATTCCGATGCCGACGCCCGATCCCTCCACGTGCAGGAGGCCGACGAGGCGGTGCACATCGGCCCCTCGCCGGCATCCGATAGCTATCTCCGAGGCGACAGGATCATTGCCGCGGCCAAGGCCACGGGCGCGAAGGGCATTCATCCGGGCTATGGCTTCCTCGCCGAGAACGCCGATTTCGCCGAGGCCGTCGGCAAGGCTGGCATCAAGTTCATCGGTCCCTCGCCGGCAGCCATGCGGGCGCTCGGCGGCAAGGCGGCGGCGAAAGAGGTGGCCATCAAGGCCGGCGTGCCCGTCGTTCCGGGCTACCAGGGCGGCAGGCAGGATGTCGCCTCGCTGTCGGCCGAGGCGCGAAAGATCGGCTATCCCGTCATGATCAAGGCGGTCGCCGGTGGTGGCGGGCGCGGCATGCGGCTCGTCGCGTCCGAGGCCGGGCTGCCGGAGCTTCTGGCCTCCGCGCAGCGCGAGGCGGAGGGAGCCTTCGGCGATGCACGCGTCCTGATCGAGAAAGTCGTCGAGCGTCCGCGCCACATCGAGGTGCAGGTGTTCGGCGACGCGCACGGGCAAGTCGTCCATCTCTTCGAGCGCGACTGCTCGCTTCAGCGGCGCAACCAGAAGGTCATCGAGGAGGCGCCCGCGCCGGGCATGTCATCCGAGCTGCGCGAGATGATGTGTGGCGCGGCGGTGAAGCTCGCCAAGGCCGTCGGCTACGAGGGCGCCGGCACGGTGGAGTTCCTCGTCGAGGGGGGCTCTCTGGATGCGCAGGCCAAGTGGTTCTTCATCGAGATGAATACGCGGCTCCAGGTCGAGCATCCGGTGACGGAGGAGATCACCGGGCTCGACCTCGTCGAATGGCAATTGCGCGTCGCGTCTGGCGAGAAGCTGCCGCTGGCACAAGCGCAAATCAGGATGAGCGGCCACGCCATCGAGGCGCGTCTCTGCGCCGAGGACCCGGCCAGGGGGTTTCTGCCGAGCATCGGAAAAATCGAGGAGTTCAGCTATCTGTCGGGCGAAAGCACGCGGATTGAAAGCGGTGTCGAGGACGGTAGCGTCGTCTCGCCGTTCTACGACTCGATGGTGGCGAAGATCATCGAGGCGCAGCCGACGCGGGACGAGGCCATCGACGCGCTGCGCACGGCACTTCAGGGCGGCCTCCTGTGCGGCCTGCAGACGAACGCGGCGTTTCTCGATGCGCTGCTCGCTCATCCCGCCGTGCGCGACGGTGGCATGGATACCGGTCTGATCGCCCGGGATATCGATCGGTTGACCCAGGTCGAGCCAGCCGACGAGGCCATTGCAGCGGGTGCCTTCGCCTGGCTCGATTGCGAGGCTCCGGCCGAGGAGCCACCCGAGGCAACGAATACGCCGTGGGCCGCGCGGGACGGGTTCCAGCTCGGCGCGAGCCGCAAGCAGACGATAAAGCTGGCAGTCGACGGCGAAACGCGATCCTTCGAGGCCGAATGGCGCGACGGCCAACTATCCGTCGCATTGGGCTCGGCCAAAGCCGAGGCTTGGCCGGACCTGTATCATCCCGCCGGTTTCGTGCATCACGCCTTGCGCGAGTATCGGATCACACGCCCGACCTACGACGCCGATGCCCTCGACGCTGGTCATGCCGGCGATCAGGTCCGCGCGCCGATCAACGGCAAGGTCGCCCGCATCTTCGTCGTCGAGGGCCAGGCCGTCGCCAAGGGCGACCGCATCGCCGTGGTCGAGGCCATGAAGATGGAGCACGTCCTCCACGCCGCCCGAGACGGAACCGTCGGCAAGGTGGCTGCAGCCGAGGGCGCACAAGTGAATCAGGGCGCTCTGATCGCCAGCCTCGCGGAGGAGGCATGAGCGGTCCCTGGTCGCGCGCACCGAAGCATCCAGGCACCGTCCGCATCGCCCTCGGGTAGCCGCGTCAGGTTGGCGGGAAAGTCGTTGCATGCCGACTCGAACGCGGTCTACCGTTGTCGAAAATAAGGATCCGACAACGGGGTTATGCATGGAAACGCTGAATATCCGGGGCATTCCGCTCGAGGTTCATATGGCGGGATCGGGGCCGCCGCTTCTCTTCCTGCACGCCGAGCAGTTCATCCTGCAGGCGCGGCCATTTCTCGATGCTCTCGCACGCACGCATCGCGTGATCGCGCCGCGACATCCGGGCTTCGGGACGGCGCAGCTGCCCCCGGATTTCCGCACGGTGGACGATATTGCCTATCTATATCTCGACCTCGCAGAAAAACTCGGTCTCGAGAATGCGGTGCTGGCCGGGGCATCGCTCGGCGGCTGGATCGCACTCGAGATGTGCGTGAGGAATCACGCGCGGTTCGCCAAGTTGGCCCTCGTCTCGCCGGTCGGCGTGAAGCTCTCGGGCCGGGAGGAGCGCGATTTCGCCGACATCTTCTATTTGCCCGATCCTGAGGCGATGGCCGCTGCTTTCGCCGATCCGGCGCGTTTTGCACCGAGCTACGAGGCGCTTCCGGTGGCGGACGTCGAGCAGCTCGCGCGCGAGAAGCAAGCCCTCGCCTACTACGCCTGGCGCCCCGACCGGCACAAGCCGGGTCTCGAGCGATGGCTGCAGCGGGTC
>JBFWQN010000034.1:0-18422 GCA_050249405.1 Hyphomicrobiaceae bacterium
GTTGGTCAGGTCGCCGGCATTGTTGGCCCCGCCCGTCCAGGTGCCTGCGGCGGTGTTGACCGTTACCCCGGTGACCTGATTGGTCAGGCTGCCCTGCCACGTTCCGCCATTGGCCAGCGTGCCCGAATTGTTGGTGTGGCCCGTCCAGGTTCCCTTGTTGGTCAGATCGCCGGCATTGTTGGCCCCGCCCGTCCAGGTGCCTGCGGCGGTGTTGACCGTCACGCCGGTGGCCTGGTTGGTCAGGCTGCCCTGCCACGTTCCGCCATTTGCGAGCGTGCCGGAGTTGCTGGCATGGCCCGTCCAGATGCCCTTGTTGGTGATGTCTCCGGCATTTCCCGCGAGTGTGCCGGTCCAATCGCCCGTCGCCGTGTTGGTCACGACGCCGGTAGCCTGGTTGGTCAGGTTATCGACCCTGACACCCGCATTGACGATGACGCCGGCATTGACCACATCCCCCGCGTCAGCGCGAAGAGGAAGCGCGAGCACGGACGCACCGACCAACGTCGCGAAAAGCGATTGCTTTGACACAGAAGCAAAAAGCGCCCTGGTGACGGACGTAACAATAGACGCCTCAACGACGTGGCTTGGAGCAGACATTACGCGCTTCCCCCGAAACGAATGCACCTTTCGGTGCAACTACTCCGAACTATTCTCTGATCAGCGCCCCCGAAAGCGCCGATGAAACCAGCAGCGGTACGCCAAACGACGATGCGGCCCGATCGCTCACGCGACGAACTGCTTTGGATTGAAGGCGATGTCTTGGGATTTGGCTTGAGCTTGCTCGATCCAACGTGGAGAGCGCGCGACCCGTGCACACGAGTGCTTTGCGGGAGCTATTGCCCCCCTCGGATCTGACACGCACTGTGTGTCTTGCACACGATTCCACGCTACTTACCCCAACTGGAGAAAGCTGCCAGCAACGCTGCCGACTCGATCTCCGGACGCACATCTGCATTTCACAGGATAAGTACCTAACAGAGTGTTAGCTCCGGCATCAACGCAGACAGCCGACTCAGCATGCTGTTGCCTCAGCGAATGTGGTAATTCAGCAACTCGTATGGGGACGCTCCGGATGCACGTGCACTCGTGCCGACTTCGTGATCGGCACAAGCGGAGTGGCGGTTGCTCATGCCGCCTCGCGGCCGTATTGTAGGAACGACGAATTTTCCGGGGACATTCGGGGATCGTGTCCATGATGAGAAGTGCCGCTCGAATCGGTCTTTTTCTCACTTGCCTCGTAGCCGTGGCTAGCCACGCGATCGCAGCGCGTCCCGTCGCGCTGGTGCTCCGCGACCCCCAGGTCGACCGCCAGCAGGTCGCGTCCGACCAGCAGATGCGGGAGCTTTCCGAGCTTCTCTGGGCCTACGGGTTCGAGGTGATCGATACCGTGCGAAGCGACGGCGCCGACGATCTCGCGCGGGTCGTGCCGCAGTTCGAGCGCAAAATCGGCACGGCAGGCATCTCGCTGCTTTACTATGCCGGGGCGGCACGCGGGCCTACTGGCACGGCTATAGCGACGTCGACATCTGGCGCGCGTGCCCGCGGTGCGCCGGAGATGGTCGTCACGGTGCTGGACAACATGCAGCGGCAAGGCGCGCGAGGCGTGGTGCTTCTCGACCTCGTGAAGCGCCGGTCGGCAGCCCCCTCGCAACCGGCAGCCGTCGCCGACATCGCAGCAATCAAGAATGCCGGGAGCAACCTGCTCCTCACGTTCATCGATACCGACGAGTCGCGGGCATTGCGCGACGGCTTGCCGCTGAAGTCGTCGCTCATGCGGATGCTGGGCGCGCCTGTCGGGTCCGCGGCCCTGCCTCTCGTTCGGCTTGCCTCACTCGTCAAGGAGGACGTTTCGTTCGTCAGCGGCGGCCTCGACGTACCGTGGGTGGTGGGGTCTCTCAAGCAGAATACCGATGTGCGGCGCCTCCCCGCCGAGGAGGTGCAGCAATTGCAGCTGACTGCCCTCGACGACATGTTGACCGAGCAACGTTGCACGGGTGACAGCCGGGACGATCGCGTTCGCTCCGCAGCCGTCGAGTTCCTCCGCCAGAGCAACCGGAGCGTTCCGAATGGCGCGGGTCTGCGCCAGCTCGCGAGCGCCGACGTGATCTACGACATGCTGTGGATTCTGCGCTCGTCGCGCCAAGCCGGCTGCCCGTTCGAGCGGGTGGCCGTGGTCGCCCCGCCACTGCCGCGACGGCCAGCAGTGGCACCGGACGACAGTAGCCGCGAATCCGTACCGCCTCGGCCGAGGAAGGCCATCGCGCGTCCCGATCCGGAGGCGGAGGCACCATCCGCTCGCGGCGGCTCCAGCCGATCAGAGCGAGCCTCGGTGAGGCGTGAGCGAGAGGCAGCAGACGAGGCCCCACGCCGGGCCAGACCAGAGCCGCGTCAGCAACAGGAGGCTCCAAGCCGTAGCAACGGCAGCGGGCGTGGCGGCGGTGGAGGCTCTTTCGCACCAGCTCCCATCTAGCTGGGACTGAAGCAATTTCAGCCGGTGGACCACGCGGCCGTCATCGGCACGCGTGGTCGATGCCTTCCAACTTTCTTGTAAATCGAACGACGAAGGATATTCGGCCCGGACGGACGTCCGGGGACCGCCTCCGATCGATGCACTGGGAAATGCCGATTGTTAGATTGCTAACCGGACGGCTGATCGGCAGCCGCTCAATGCCCCACAATGCGCGTTCCTTCGCCAGGGCTCGCGATCGCCGCTCCTGCCATGTTCGCGAGCGGCATGGGAGCTGCCAACCCGAGTGCGTCGCGCCATTCGGCCACTGAGCGCGGCCGGCTCTGAGGACGCGGGCTCAACGCCCAGTCCAGCGCTTCGAGAAAGGTTTCGCTATATCGTCCCCGACCGGCAATAGCGGCGGGTAACGAGCGGTCCTCCATCATGCGATCGGGTGCATCGAGCGGAGCGCTGCCGGTAATCGCCTGATAGAAGGTCGCGGCCACCGCGTAGATGTCGGTCCACGGCCCCTGCCCCTTGCCCGTGGGCGAGTACTGCTCGAATGGTGCGTAGCCGGGAGATAAAATAGCCGCGAACGTCCGCGAATTGGCGGCCACGAGCTGGCGCGCTGCTCCGAAGTCGATGAGCACGGGGCTCATGCCCGCCGAGATCATGATATTCCGGGGCGTGATGTCCCTGTGCAGCAGATGGCTGGCATGTACGAGCTCCAGAGCATCGAGCAGCGGCAAGAGCAGCTGGTAGACCTGGTCCTGATCCGGAGCCGCTTCGAGCGAGCGAAGCCAGGCGCCCAGGGTCGGGCCATCGACGAAATCCAGGCTCATGTAGGCAGTGCCGTTGGCCTGGAACAGATAATCGACGCCCACGATGTTGGGATGGCGCAGGCTCGCGAGCGCCATTGCCTCCTGGATGAAGCGGTCGCGACCCCACGAATAGCTACCCTCGCCGAATTCCGGCCGGGAAACAACAGTCTGCTGGCTGGTGCGAAGCGCGAGGGCAGCCGGAAAATACTCTTTTACGGCAACGGGCGCCTGCAAATGCGTATCGATGGCCCTGTACGTGATACCGAAGCCGCCAGCCCCCAGAACGCCGGTGAGCTCGTAGCTCTCGACCATCGTGCCCGTGGGCAACGCGTTGTCGAACTTCATTGGCCCGCCCCTCAGCCTCGAGCACACGCCGACGGAACGGCCCCTGATGCCGTCGCGTCATGTGAACAGTCTCGCCACAACGAGAAACGCTAGCCCATAGACCGCCACAATTCCAGGAGCGAGCGCGTGGTTCCGGCTATGCTCCTGACAAGTTGATCGGCTACGTGATCCGAAAGCAGCAATGCTCGCCGCGAGATCAACCACCGTCGAGCTTCATCCCATCGTTGGAGAAAAAGCGGAAGCGAACCTCGCCGAGCTGCACCAGGTCACCGTTCTTGAGCCGCGCCTGGGGCTGCGCGATCCGGTTGACGAACACGCGATTGATGGTGTCGAGATCGGTGATGGTGAACACGCCGTCCGTGCCGAGCGCCAGCACGGCATGGTGGCGATGCACGGTCGGGTGCTCGAGCCGGATGTCGTTCTGCGGGTGGCGGCCGATGCGAATGCGGCTTTGCGAAAGGGGGACCAGGGTTGCCTTGGCGTCCTGGAATCGCAGCCAGGCGACCACGCGCGCAGTCTGCATCTCGTCGACCGCTGCGAAGGCAACTTGCGTGTCCGCGACATCATCCTCGTCGAGATCGACAGGGCGGGCGGGGCGCGCCGTAGCGACGAGGGAGGCGTCGGACGCCCTGCGGGCCACCGGCTTCGGTGGAGCCGGCGGCGGCACCTCGGCCCGGGCCGCGCCCGCATCCAGCAGCGCCTGCTGCGGCAAGCGTCCGCGGTCTCGTCCATGGGCCCAGCGGATGCCGAGATAGAGCAGGATTGCGCCCATCATCAGCAACCCGACCGAAAGGGCTATGACGCCACCGTCGCCGCCGCCGCCCGCGCCGAGTAGCTCACGAATCCGTTGAAGGCCCCGGTCAATGCCGATGTCCTGCAGTTGAGCTGCCGGAAATGGCACCAGCGGCGAGAACGCCTCTCCGAGACTGGCCGGAGCAGGGAGAAGCAGAAGCGGGCGCATGGCAATATCGGCCCCCAATTCGCACCACATGACCCCTCCGGGCACCAGACCGGCAACAGCGAAGCGAAAACAGCAGCGCTTATGCTCCCGGCCTCCCCAAGTCCTGCATGATCGCTGCTGCGCAATCAACCCCGCTCGTTCCGATTCTCCGGCCCAGAAATGCGGCGTCGCCACACGGGGTGTGCTGCACCCCCGCTTGACAGATGCGAAGCCGTTCAGCGTCAGCCTCGGGTCTCGACGAGCAGCGGGCCACCGCGACGACTCCCGTCGACGCGCCGGTGTGGCTGGCGACGGAAACGCATGCTAATCGGGATGCCGTCGCTCGAGCGCCCGAAGGCGGCGCCTTTCGCGTCGAGACAGATATTGCCCCGTCCCGAGCCGAGGATCTCGCCATGCCATCGCCCAGCGCCACCGATCCCCAGCTCGAGGCGTCGATCGCACGAAACTCGCTCAGGTACGACCTCACGCCCTACACCTCCAACCCGTATCCGCAAACTCAGCCGGCCCGCCTTGCCGCCATCGCTCGGATGTTCGGTCTGCGCACCACGCCGGTCGAGAAGGCGCGCGTGCTGGAGCTGGGCTGCGCGGGCGGCGGCAACATCATCCCGCTCGCGGCCCGCTATCCGGAGAGCCGTTTCCTCGGCGTCGATCTCTCTCGCACCCAGGTGGCAGCCGGACGCGCTCGCATTGCTTCGCTCGGCCTCGCGAACATCGAGATCCAGTGCAAGAGCTTCACCGAGCTGGGGCAGGACGTGGAGCCGGCCGACTACATCATTTGCCACGGGGTCTACAGCTGGGTGCCGGCGCCGGTGCGCGAGGCGCTGCTCGGCATTTGTCGGCGGCTTCTGTCGCCGACGGGCGTGGCTGTCATCAGCTACAATGTGCTGCCTGGCTGGCGCTCGCTCCAGATGCTGCGTGACTGCTTCCTGCTGCACAGCGGCTACTCCGGAGCGGGAAAGCCGCCTGCGGCATCGGCGCGGGAGATCCTTGCGTTCCTCAAGGAGGCGGTGCGCGACGAAGGACCGTGGAAGCAGCTGCTCACAGCCTGGTCCGAGCGCGTGAAGCACCTTCCCGACGACTATATCGTGCACGAGTTTCTCGAGGACACCAACGAGCCGTGCACCTTTCGGGACTTCGTCACGGCAGCGGAGCGCCACCGGCTCGCCTATCTCGGCGACTGCGATCTACCGTCGATGATCGTGGACAACCAGCCGCCCGCGCTCGCGGAAAAGCTCAGGGGACTGGGCGGCAACCGTCAGGTGGCGACGGAGCAGTACCTGGATATGGTCACAGGCCGCACGTTCCGGCACACGCTGCTGATCGCAAGCGAGCGGGCGGGGGAGCTCAATCTCAATCTCGCACCGCAATCCATCCACGATCTGCATTTCCTCAGCGGGCCCGATCTCCGGCCCGAGGGCGGCGCGGATCCGTCTGCCTTCGTCGACGCGCGCGGCCGACGCCTGACCAGCACCTCCCCCGCCGTGGTCGCCGCTCTCACGCAACTCGTCTCCCGCTATCCCGCGACGGCATCGGTCGACGACCTGATATCGGCAACGCCCGAGACCGCCTGGGGCGAGGAGCAGAGGGCACAACTCCTCGACGCACTGCATCGCATGGTGACGACAGGCTGGCTGGTGCCATCGAGCACACCCATACGACCAGCACCCTACCGGGCCGGCGACCGTCCGTTGGCATGGCCGATAGCACGGCTCGATGCGCGCGAGGGGCGGCTCACCACGACGACACAGCGGCACGAGACGGCACAGATCGATCCGCTGGCACAGGCGATCCTGCAACTGCTCGACGGCACCCGGGACGCTCCGGCCATCGAGGCGGCCGTGATCGAGCTTCTGAGAGCCGGGCGGCTGAATTTCCATCGCGACGGCCAGCGCATCACGGACAAGGCAGTGCTCGCCGCCCTGGTCCCGGAGCAAACGCGGAGCTCGCTCGCGAGCCTCGCACGTCTGGCCCTGCTCGAGGCGCCGATAGCCTCGGGCGCGGACTGATCTGCGGCGTTCCGGCCACCCCTCGCTCCCTGTCGCAAGACCTCCCTCGGAGGCGGCTTGCGTGCGGCCATCTATGATGATCTTTTCCCACGAGGCAGCAGCCGTCGGCGGAGCCGCGCATGCTCTATCAGCAGTCGTTGCCGAAGGGCACCGTCCTCAACGGCATCTACGAGATCGACCGGTTGCTCGGCACCGGTGGCTTCGCCAACACCTATCTCGCCAAGGACCTCAGCCTCCATCGCTCCGTCGCCCTCAAGGAGTATTTCCCGAGCGATCTCGTCCTCCGCCGCGAGGACATGACCGTGATGGTGCGGACCGTCACCGACGAGTCTCGCAAGCAGTACGAGTGGGCCCGCGAGCGCTTCGTGCAGGAGGCGATCACCGCCCGCAAATTCAACAGAAACGCGAGCATCGTCCGCGTTTATCGCGCCTTCGAGGCCTTCGGCACGGCCTATATCGTGCTCGAGTACGTCGACGGCCTGAATTTCGATCAATGGCTTCGTGCCCGGACAGATCGTCCGTCGCAGGCCGAGCTCGACAACCTGTGCATGCCGATGCTCGATGCGCTGGAGCTGATGCACAACGAGAGCGTCCTGCATCGCGACGTGAAGCCGAGCAACATCATGTTGCGCGCCGGCACGGATCTTCCCGTCCTGATCGATTTCGGCGCAGCCAAGTATGCCGTCGGAGAGGTGACGCGGACGACGCACGCCATCGTCTCGCACGGCTACTCGCCGCAGGAATCCTACGTTTCGAGCTCGGCGCAGCAAGGCCCCTGGACCGACGTCTACGGTTTCGCTGCGACACTCTACCGGGCCCTGGCGGGCCGTGATCCGACGGCTGCCGCCGAGCGCGCGCTCGAGGACCAGATGCTGCCGGCGAGCGAGCTTCCGGGGATCGCCGGGAACTATCGCCCGAGCTTCCTCGAGGCGATCGAGTGGGGCATGGAGGTGCGCCCGACCGACCGACCGGCATCGGTCTCCGAATGGCGCCCGCACCTGCTCGGCACGACGACGAGTCCGATCCCGCCGCCGCGCGAGACGACCGGGCGTCCGGGCCGAACCGGCCCACCGAGCGGGCGAGCCCCGCAGACTGGAGGCGTTGCTGGACCGCCGGCCTCTACCCCTCACTCCACTCCGAAGCCGCCGCCTCCCACAGCGGCTCCGGCAGCGGTCTCCGCGCAAGCGCAAGCGTCGCCGCGACGCTCCATGCTCCCCGCGCTGGTCGCCGTCACCGGCCTTGCCATGCTGGCCGGCGGCGCCATGCTCGTGGGCTGGCGTTTCATGGCTCTGCCTGGAGGTGGCGGCGCCCGCAGCGCGGCGCCGGCGACGGTCGAGGCCCAGTCGGTCGAGCCGCCCGGAATCCAGATCTCCCCTCTGCAGACCGGTGAGGCGAGTGGCGGCGTCGGCGCCAATCCTCCTGCTCGGCAGCTGGCGTCGGCCGATCCGGCGGCGCTCGAGGCCGAGCGGCTCCAGGTGGCGGCTGCCCTCGCCAAGCGCCAGCGCGAGGCGGAAGAGGAGGCGGAGGCAGAGCGGCAGCGCCGCCGCGCGGCGGCTGACGCGGCGGAGCGGCAGGCTGCCGAAGCGGCCAGGAACGAGGCGCAGCGAAAGCTCGCAGCTGCCACGGCGGCGGCGGAGGCCGCGGAGGCGGAGCGCCAGCGCCGCGCGGCCGCTGCGGCTGCTGCGGCTGCTGCCGCCGAGTTGGAACGGCAGCGACTGCTCGGTCCCGAGATCGTGGAGCCGCGCTGGCAAGCCCTGCAGTCGGACGCCCCGGCCCTCACCTCGGCGGCACTGTCGGCTGACGGGCAGCTTCTCGCGTTGGGTGGAAGCGACGGCAGGCTCCAGGCCTGGCGGACTGTCGAAGGGCAGCGCGTCGCCGCGCGGCAGGCACTCTCCAGGCATGTCACGGGCATCGCTCACGGCCCGCCGGGCAGCAACCTCATCGCGGCGGCGGCCGCCGACGGCGCAATGGTGGTCTGGGACTACGGCGGCGACCGCATCACTGCCCTGAGTGCCGGGGCCGAAGGACGACGCCGTGTTGCGGCCCTGAGCTTCGATGCGCCAGCGGCCCGGTTCCGCGCCGTCGCGGTCACACGTGCCGACGACGGCGCGACGGCGGCGGCGATCGAGAGCTACGCGCTCGACGGCAGCCCTCAGGGAAGCCTGCCACTCGGCATCGCGGGACGCTTCGTCACCGAGAGCGGATTCTCGCGTCGCGCGGATCGCTTGGCCGTCGCCACGTCAGGACGCGACGGGACGTACGAGGTCGCCTTGGTCGATACGGCATCGGCAACCGTGACGACGCGCCTTACCGTTCCCGGCTGGGTCCGAGCGCTGGCATTCTCGCCGGACGGCACGCGCCTGGCGGCGGCCGGACAGTTCGAGCGCATCCTGCTCTGGGATATCAGCGATCCCCTGCGACCCGCTCCGGTCACTGCCGTCTCGCTGTCGTTGCCGGCAGCAGGTGTGGCGGTCTCGTCGCTAGCCTTCGCTCGCGACGGCCGCACCCTCGCGGCGGGAAGCGAGGACGAGCGCCTGCAGGTCTGGCAGGTCGGAGCCGAGCGCCGCAAACTCGTCGACGAGCAGGCGACACTCGGTGAGATTCCGCGCTGGCTCCTGCTCCTGCCCATCTCGGCGACGAGCCGTCGTGCGCTCGTCTTCCCGGGCGCCGGTGGCGAGGCGCGCCTTCGGGCCACCGATAACTGAACGCCAACGGTCGTTCCCGGCAGCTCGTGGCAATCTCGCCCCGCGACATAGGGCACGCGCCCGATGGCCTCATGGCGCGTTGCGCGCTGCGTTCGCCGCGGTCTAGCATCGAAGCCCGCCGCACCGGCCGCCCAACGGCACCGACGGCCGCTCGGGAGGACACCACCGCATGACCGGATCATTCCCCCGGCTCTTCGAGCCGATCCGCCTCGGCCGCACCGAGGCCAAGAACCGGATCATGCGCGTCGCGACCACGGCCAACCTCGCCGACCGCAACCGGGTCGGCCCGCGGCTGCTCGAATTCTACCGGACGCTGGCCAAGGGCGGCGTCGGCACCATCGTCACCGAGGCGCTGCGTGCGCAGCGCGACGATCCCTTCGGTCCGGGCGCGCTGGTCGTCTTCGATCGGGCGGGCCTCGAAGGCCTGCGCCGCCTCTCCGACGTCTGCCATGCCGAGGGCGCTCTGCTGATCGGCCAGCTCAACATGGGCGGGCGGCAGCATCTCGCCTCGCGCGTCGTGCCGTTCATGATCGCGCCCTCGGCCATCGCCTGCCCGCGCTCGGGAGGCGTGCCGCACGAGCTCTCCACCCGCGAGGTGCGCGAGATCGTCGAGACCTACGTGATGTGCGCCGTTCATTGCATCGAGGGCGGCATGGACGGCGTCGAGATCCACGGCGCGCAAGGCCACCTGATCCAGCAGTTCATGTCACCCTTCTCCAACCGCCGGACCGACGCTTACGGCGGCAGCTTCGAGAAGCGCCTGCAGTTTCCGCGCGAGATCCTGGAAGGCGTCCGCCGCCGGATCGGCGCACGGCCAATCGTCGGCTTCCGGCTCGGTGTCGAGGAGTTCACCGAGGGTGGACTCGGCATCGACGACACGGTCGAGATCGCACGACAGCTCTGCCGCGACGGCCTCGCCGACTACCTGTCGCTGGCCCAAGGCAACTTCAATTCCATCGAGCAGCACCTGCCGGACCGACACTGGCCGATCCTGCCTTATCGCGCGCTGCACTCCCGCTTCAAGCCGGTGGCGTCCGGCGTCCCCGTCGTGCTTTCGACCCGCATTCAGGGGCCGGAGCAAGCCGAGAGCGTGCTCGCGGCCGACGAGGCGGACATGATCGGGCTCTGTCGAGCGTTGATCGTCGATCCGGAGTGGCCCGCGAAGGCACGCACGGGACGCGCCGACGACATCCGCCGCTGCATCGCCTGCAACCAGTGCTGGGCCTGGATCGCCAACGGCGAGCCCATCGCCTGCGCGACCAATCCGGCGACGGGCCGCGAGCATCTTTGGCCACGCCTCGAGCGCGACAAGGTCGAGAGCCCGCGCCACGTAGTGGTGGTGGGGGGCGGGCCGGCGGGACTCGAGGCAGCCCGCGTCGCCGCCGTGCGCGGCCACCGCGTCACGCTGCTCGAGCGGGGCGAGGCGCTCGGCGGACGCCTGAAATCGGTGCATGAGGTTCGCCATCACGAGGAGATGCGCAACCTGCTCGACTACCTGGTGCCGCAGGTGCGCAAGGCAGGTGTGCTGGTCAAGACCGGTGTCGAGGCGACACCCGAGCGCATTCTGGCCGAGGCGCCCGACGAGGTGATCGTGGCCACGGGCGCCACGCCGTTCGCGCCTGAGCTGGGCGGCGACGGCTCCGTGCCGGTCGTCACCGCCGATGGCCCGGTGCCGCTCGAAGGCCGGTCCGGCCGGCGCGTCGTCGTCATGGACGAGGACGGCTACTACTGGACGACGGCCGTGGTCGAGAGTGTCATGGCGCAGGGCCGCGAGCCGGTCGTCGTCACGCGTTTCTTCGAGGTGGCGCGCGAGCTGCCTATGGTCTCGCGCATCGCGTTTCTGCGCGAGCTCGACCGCAAGGGCGGCAGCATCCGACCCAACCACTATGTGGCGCGCGCGTCTAACGGCAGCATCGTGCTCCGCCACTATCTGACCGAGCGCGAGGAGATGGTCGAGGACGTCGCCGCCGTGGTTTGGGTCGGCCCGTCGCGGGCCAACGGCGGCCTCGCGGAGGAGCTGCGGGCCGCCGGCTGGGAAGCCTCGCGCCTGCGGGTCGTGGGCGATGCCTTCCAGCCCCGTCGCCTCGCCAATGCACTGGTCGAGGCGCACTCCGCCGCGCGCGCGATCGGTTCCCGTTCGCGAATGTAAGGTGGCGAGCTCGGACGCCGTCGGCTACCGCCGAGACAGTGTGATCAAAGCAGGGAAGGCAGAAGAATGGCCAGTTTCGAGAAGGCAAGCATCAACGCGGACACGGCCCAGATCGCCATCGCCGCGGCCATGGCCAAGGCGAAGCAGATGGGCCACCGCATGAGCATCGCCGTGGCCGACGACGCCGGCATCCTGAAGGCATTCCTCCGGATGGATGGCGCTTCCGAGCTGACGCTCCGCATCGCCCAGGACAAGGCCTACAGCTCCGCCTGCTTCGGCGCCGCGACGCATGCGCTCTGGGACATGGTGAAGAACGACGCCCCGCTGTTGCACGGCATCGTCAACTACCCGCGCCTCATCGTATTCGGTGGCGGCTACCCGATCATGGAGCAGGGCAAGGTGATCGGCGGCATCGGCATCTCGGGCGGGCATTATTCCGACGACATGGAGGTGGCGCGCGCCGCACTCGCGGCTATCGGCGCGCCGGTCGGCTGAAGTGCGCCGCCGGGCGGTGTGCCGGCTCAGCTCCCGGCACCGGTCGCGCTCGCCTAGCGAGGCGCGACGGCGCCCACCGCGGTGATCACCCGCTCGGACATGGCCTCGTACGCAGTGGGAGGAATGCTGCCCCAGACATCGCCGTCCCCTGCGGTCACAGGGAAGAGCTCGTCCCCCGAGATGCGCTCGAGACGCACCCCGTCGGCCCGGAGCATGTCCCAGACATAGGTGAGCTTGATCTGACGCCCCTCGTTTCTCGCGACGAGATAGCCCGTCAGTGAAGCCGGCGTCGAGACACTTGCATCGGTGACGAGGGCGATGTTGCGCTGCACGGACACCTCGTTGAGCGACCGGACAATGCGGTCGGTAACAGGCGTGGGCGGTCCGACGAGCGGCTTCAGCGCAACCAACGGCACCGATTCGACGACGCGCATCTTCGGCGTGTCCGGCACGCTCCCGGTTGTTGCTGTGGCACCGAAGATGCTCGTATCGAGCCCTGCGCATCCACCGACGATCATTGCAGCCATCAGCAACACGACTTGTCTTATAGACCTTCCCGAAATCGACACCGGACTCGCCCCCATATCTCGCTGCCGCGTGGCATCAGACGCCCGCCCCTCCGGCAACAGCTTCCACGATTCAACGTAGTCCGACAGAGCCGCCTCGGGTGCGCAGCGGGCTGACAGTCAGAGACGAATTTTGGAGGGCGTGTCCTAAAAGACACAAACGAGGGCACCGCCTTCTCGAGACGACCTCTTCACCGGGCAACGTTAATCGCCAGGTCGTCATACCAAATGCTGCCGCGTACCAGCTGCTCCGATGACGAGCGGGCATCGAGCAGCAGCCTCACCTCCTGCGCGTCGCAACCAGACGCCGGCACGGCAAAATCGAGGTCGAGCTCGCGCCAGCTCGGAACGAGCCCGGTTTGCATCTCCGTCTCGCCGAGCGACTTGCCAGATCGGCAGATGACGCGCCAGCGCAGGCCCCGCTTGCCATCGAGTGCGCCGCGATAGCGGCCCGTCAAACGATAATTGCCGGGGCTGAGTAGCAATATCTGCGCGACACCTCCGAACTGCACTCGGCCGCTGGTGAAATCGACGCGCAGCCCCTGCTGACCGGCCTCGCCAGGGATCGGCAAGATCCCGGCTGTTGTCCCGGCCCCCGCTGAGATCGTCCAGTCAAACGGGAAACCGCTCGGTGTGGCGTCGAAACCGCCGTTGTAGAGAAGCCCTGTCGAGGCCAGCCGCTCCGGCGGCAGGAATTGCAGCCAAGTGTAGTAGGCGAGCTCGTTGAAACCCTTGCCGACCAGAAAATTGAGATAGGGCTTCAAATCTCCCGTGGCGACCTTGTGCTCGGCCTGTCGCAATCGCAGCAGCAGCGTGAGAGGCGTTCGCGCATCCGTTATATGAGCATTCAACCCCGAGAAAAACCCGCTCCGCCAGGGCGGTCCGGCGGCCAGCAGGCCGACGACGACGTCGGTCGCCTCGGGAATCTCGGCCATGCGCGCCAACACCGGATGCACGGCAGGTCCGGCGGAAGTAAGAGTTCTGAGAAGGATATCAGCGTGTTTCGCCGCTTCGACATACTTCGCCTTTGCGAAATCGCGCAGCATCAGTCGATAGATCGCGTCACTGGCGCGGGGCGAGATCAGCGCTGCGGCCTCATAGAAGCGATATGCGATCTCGGGAACCGTCGACGAGCCGGCGAGCAGCTCCTCGATTCGCCCCCGGAGGGTCAGCGACTGATAGTCGAGAGGCTCGGCCGCGATGGCGCGTTCGATGAGGTCCCGGGCGCGGCGAAGATTGATCGAGCGCTCGTCGCTCGCCGGCGGATCGGCACCTTGAGGCGTGGCCGACGGTCGGGCGCGCTGAGCATTCGGCGGCAGCAGATCGACAGGTGCTGCGAATTGGGAAAGGCGAGGTGGCGCGTCAGTATTTCCGCCGCTGCTCGGGGCCACCATCTGCGCTCTGCGTTCGCCATCCATCCGCTCGATGTCGGCGACCAGGCGCTCGGCAACGCTGCGCAGCGCAGTCGGTTGCGCGCCATCGAGGCGAAGCGCCACGTCGGGAGCAACGCTGGCGAGATAGGCAATAACGGAGTAGCGCACCACGGCCGCAGTCAGCGCCATGCCGAGAAGCCAGGAAAACCACCCGGACTTGCTGCGTCTCGTGGCTGCAAGCGTGTTCAATCAAGCACCGTCTGAGGTCTGTTTGAGCTGCCGGCCGCTGTTGCTGGCGCCTGCTCAGTTGTCGCGAAGTAGCAATTTGCGCACGATGCGCCTGAGTGATTGCTTGCCGTTCCGCAAATCGGCGGCTTGTGCAATGCCGCGTGAGCGTCCGCCGAGCCTGTTGTCGCGGGGGTGGCCTGGAGCGTCGGCCCGCACAGCTTCAGTCAAGCTGCCATCGTACGTCGCACGCCGTGTCGTCGTCTTCAAGTCCTCCCAGGCGGAAGTGACCCGCGACGCGAGCACCGAGCGCTCCCCTGTGGGCTCGATATCAGGATGCAACCACCGTAGGAGAAGCGCCATGTTGCGTCTCAAGTCGGTGCTGGTAGCCGTTGGGGAAGCCCCGAGGACGCGGTAGCTGTCGGCGCCCGGCGCCAGCAGGACCTGCTCGATGAAGAAGGCGGCAGCAGTCCTCAGGAATGCCGGCTCGCGGCTAGTCGACTCGCCGGCCATGCGGAGAGCGTCTGGCTCGCCAGCGGCAACTCTGAGCAGCAACTCCACCCCGCCGGGCAACGGATCCGCGCGCGCGTGCCTGACTCGCGATGGCACCTGCACGAGATCAATTGCCGCCCTCAGCGCCGCCAATTCATCCATCAGCTGCTCGCCGCTCGGCCGGGGAGCGCCGTCGGACGCGGGGCAGCCTCCCCAAGACTGCCGTCCCCATCCCCCCTGGACTTGCCGTAGCCGTAGCCGTAGCCATAACCATAGCCATAACCGTAGCCATAACCGGCATTCCGCGCGTCATGCTTTGTCAGCACAGCGCCGATCAGCGGTGCACGGGCGACCTCCATGCGCCGAATTGCAGCCCGCAAGCCGTTGGCGCGTGCCTGTCCAGAGCCGACAACGAATACGGTCGCTGCGGTCGCCGTCGACAGGAGTTGCGCATCGGCGAGGCCCATGACGGGAGGGCCGTCGACAACGATGAGGTCGAACACCTCGAGACCGATCGTCAGGAGAGAGTGAAGCCGGGGGCTCGCCAGCAGATCGGCCGCATTCGGCGGCAGCGGCCCGGTCGACATGAAAGCCAGGTTGGGAACGTCAGTCGCCTGCATCGCCTCGGGTGGCGTGCACGCGCCGGTCAGGTAATTGCTGAGACCGGTACCGTTGACGAGCCTCAGCTTGGTATGGAGCGAGGGGTTGCGCAGGTCGGCATCGACGAGAAGCACCTTGAGACCCATCGTCGCGAAATGGCGGGCAGTCGCAAGAGCCGTGATCGACTTGCCCTCCGCAGGGCCCGCGCTGGTAATGAGAAGCGTCTTCGGCAGCCCCTTGTCCGTCGAGAACTGAAGCGACGTGCAGAATGATCGATAGGCTTCGGCGAGCTCCGAGCGCGGGTCACGGATTTCCTCCTCGACCACGATATCGTTCCTCTGCTTCGGGATGATGCCGAGGGTCGCGCGCCCCGTGATTTGCTCGAGCTCCTCCACGGTTCGCACCGAATCGTCCAGCATCTCGAGCACATAGGCCGAGCCGAACCCGAGCATCAGCCCGAGGGCCAGCCACATCGTGACAGCGCGCGACAGGTTCGGCGACGACGGCCCTCCGGGCGGTTGAGCCCGATCGACTATGAAGACGTTGTTCGCACCGACGCCTCCGGCGACCTCCACCTCCTTCAGCCTCTGCAGCAATCCGTTATACAGTGATCTGTTGGTGTCGACCTCGCGCTTCAAAATATTGTATTGGATCAAGTTTTTCTGAAGATCCAGAACCTCGGTTCGGAGCGTCTCGATTTGCAGCTTGGTCTGCTCCTCCTGTTGCCTGGAGGATTCGTAGGCGCCTTTCAGAGAGGCCTTGATCGTGCGTATCTCCGCCGCGATCTGGCGATCGATCTCTCTCATCTTCGTGGTGATCTCGACCATCGCCGGATACGACGGCTTGAAGGTTTCCAGCTTCTCCTGGTATTCGGTCTCCAACGCTTTGCGCGAGGCGCGAAGCGTCTGGATCACGACATTCGACAGGAATTGCGGGAGATCGAGGCCGCTCGATGTCTCGACCTGTCGCCAGATTTGCTCATTCTTGATGCGATCGGCGATCAGCCCGCTCAAGGCGCCGTTTGCCGCCGCGAGATTGTTCTCGGCGATCGTCGATTTCTCGCTGAGAATGATGATCTGCCTGTCCTCGGAGAAGCGCAGCAGGGCGCGTTCCGATTCCTCCAGACGCACCTGAAGCTGCTTGGACTGGTCGTCCAGGAAGGTACGAGCATAGGCGTTGGATTGGAATCGCTTGTCGATATTGTGCGCGATGAATGCCTCGCCGTAGGCATTGGCGATCCGAGCTGCTCTGTCCGGAGATGGATCCGTGAACACGATATCCACGAGCCTCGCGCCGACCACCGGCTTCACGGCCACCCCGCCCGCGATGATGCCGACGGCCCATTTCTCGCGAATGGCCGGATCGACTTGAAGCTTGTCGGGCTTGGCCTGTGGCCCGAATGCAGACCGAACGAGGTCGAAGAGGGAGAAGTTGCGCGGCTTGAACATGTCCAGATCGTCGCCGGCCTTGATCATCGAGGCGACGCGCTCGGCGAGCGAGCGGCTTTTCAGTATCTCGAACTGTGTTCGCAGCCCGTCGCTGTAGGCTTCCTCGGTCGCAGTGACGTTGCCGCTCTCCACCACCTTCGCCAGCTGCCGGTCGATCTGGAGGCGCACGGACGCCGTGTAGAGTGGTGTCTCCATCAAGGTTCGCGTCACGCCGATTGACAGCATCGCCAGCGCGATGCCACCGATCAACCATCTCCGCTTGATCAGAATGCGCACGTAGCGCATCACGATCGAGCGGATGTCGGTCTGATCGTCTGCGGCCTGGCCGTAGGGACCGGCCGGACCGTAAGGAGCCCTCTGGGCGTAAGCTCCGCCCGCCGCCTCGACGAGTTGCGTGCCGCGCGCCGCTGGAGCGACCGGGCCGAGAGAGCTTTCGGTGCTGTCGTTCATGCCTGCAAACTCATGGGGCCTCGCATCGCGGGCCACGCCGCGCCGCGCGGACGACGGCTACAATAGTGCGAATACGCCTGCGAGTGGCAGCGCCTTCAGAATGGTGCCGAAAGTCTCCTTGACCGCACTGGTGGCGACGACGATCACGTCGCCGGATTCGATCGCCGGATCCGCGGCCGCGCCGCTGCGAATCTGAGAGATATCGAATTTTGCGGCGGCACGCTGACCGCCCGTCGTCCGAAACACCACGACATTCGTATCGGAGACAGGATCGAGCCCCTCCGCCATGGCGATCGCCTGCAGCAATGTCGAACGTCCACGATACGGGAAAACGCCCGGCTTCTTGACCGCACCCTCGACGGTGATGCGTTGGCTATTGTATTCCTTCACAAAAACGGTGACTTGTGGGTTGCGCAGATATTTGTCGCCAAGCCGCCGCACCAGCTCCCGCTCGACCTCCTGCGCCGTCTTGCCGGTCGCCTGTATGTCCCCGACGAGCGCCAGGTTGATCGTGCCGGTGTCGGCCACCTGCACGCTCTTCGACAGCTCCGGCACTTTGAACACGGAAATTTCCAGGACGTCCTGAGGCCCGATCTTGTAGGCATGTGAGCCAGGAGTCGCCGGTGCCAACAGCGCGTTTGCCGAGCCGGACACCGTGGCCTGATCTGCGGCTTTATCCGCCTCTTTCGCGATACGCTTCCGCGAACCACCGACCGGCGCACCGGCAGATGGCGCCTCATCACTTCCGGAAAGCGTCGACCGCATCGTCTCACTCGATGAGCCGGCGCAACCGCCGACCCAGACCGCGCACAGTGCCAGACAGGCCAGTAGAAGTCCCGATTTTCTCACGGCCCACCCCCAATCGAGAGCCCGCCTCCGCGCGCTCACCCGCCGAATGTCCCCCCGAGCGCCCACGCGCAGGTCGCGGGAGCTCGTCCGGTGGAAGGTCGGCGATTACGCCACGTGGTCTGATTACGAGGAGAGCGCTCGCCTCCTCCTCACCGACGCGACGTGCAACCGCCTCGTACCCCTCGCGAAGATCGGGACGTCGCCGCGCCATATCATGCGCGTCCGACGCCACGATGTGCACCAACCCGTCATCGAGCATTCTCGTCGACCAATCTAGCGCGCTCTGACCGAACTTGCCAGTCATCGAGCCTGCCGTGATCTGCATCCAGACGCCATGCCCCACCAGGCGCTCGAGCATCGCGTACTGACTGCGTATCCACGAGAGCCTCTCCGGATGCGTGACGATCGGCACGAGACCACCCACCATGAGTCCGAACAGGGTCTCCTCGAATCGAGCCGGCATCACGTGATGTGGTGGCTCGATCAGGATG
>JBFWQN010000035.1:0-18398 GCA_050249405.1 Hyphomicrobiaceae bacterium
CGACCACACCAGTGCCGAGAGCAGCTCGGTCGTGCGCCCTGTGCCGCCGCCGCCAGGATTGTCGCCGGAGTCCGCGAGGATCACAGGTTTCCGGTCGCGCTTTCCGGCCAGCGCTACCGCCTCGTTGAGCGGCATCAGCTTCTTGCGGAAGCGCTGCCGGTTCGACCAGCCGTAGCCGGCGATCTCTTTCGCCAGCATCTGCGCGCGGGCGAGATCGTTGCGCGCCGTGACGATGACGGCGACGCCGTTCTTGGTCGAATCGGAGAACACGAAGCCGCCGAAGATCGACACGTTGAGAATGTCGCCGGCGAGCTCGGCTCGGCGCCGTGTGCCGAGGTCGATCATCTCGCCGTAGGGGCCGCTGGCGGTGAGGAGGTTGACGGAGGCTGGCGTCAGCGGCAGGCGGATGAAGGCGGCCTTCGGATCGGCGATGCCCCCGAGCATCAGGCGCAATGCCAGCGCCGCCTCCTCGCCACGCTCGATGTAGTCGACGTGCGGATTGGTGCGATAGCCGACGATCAGGTCAGACTGCTCGACCATCCGCTCGGAGATGTTGCCATGCAGGTCGAGCGTCACCACGACGCGCGCCATCGGGCCGGCGATCTCGCGCGCGATCGCGATCACCTCGCCGTCGGGGTCGTCGCGATCGGTGGCGATCATGGCGCCGTGGTTCGAGACATAGACGGCATCGAGAGGGCCGGCGGCTTCGAGGCCCGCGCGGATCGTGGCCAGGTACTGGTCCATCAGGCGGCCGTCGATCGGTCCGGCCGGATGGCAGGCGGCGATGAGGATGGGCACCGGCTGCCACGGTCCGGTCGCATCCATCGACTTCACGAAGGCCGCCGCCTCGCCCAGGATGAACGGGCTCGTCTCGCGAGCGGCGGCGAGGATCGCCTCGCCCTCGATCTCGTAGAAGTCGCGGAAGTCCTTCCGCGTCGCGACCGGCGCGAAGCGGTTGCTCTCGAGCCAGACGCCGATGATGGCGACGCGCGGTGACTTCATGGTGCTCTCCGCAAAGGTGGTCTGCTGCGCAGAGTAGTGGCTTCGGCCGCCACCCGCCACGCTGCACTGTGGGATGCTCCGTCGGCTGGATCGCCGGGAGCATGTGTCCGGGCGGCCACAATTCTCTGCCGGGGACTTGACGCAACTCCGATCCGATGATCACGAATAGTCAGTGCTGGAGTTGGGGGACGCGTATGCATCGACTGTTGCGTGGGATGGTGGCGGGCTTGGCATTGGGCGTTCTGCCGTCATCGGCTTGGGCTGGTGATCCGGAGATAGGGCGCACGCCTGCCGTCGGTATCGGCATCAGCACGCTCGGGATCACGGGAGAGCTCTCCTACCGGGTGATCGGCAATCTCGTCGTCCGCCTCAACGGCAATTGGGCCGACCTCGGCTTCGACCAGACGGTCGACGGCAACAGCTTCAACGGCTCCGTGAAGGTCAAGGGCGCAGGCCTTATCGCCGACTGGCACCCGTTCGCCAACGGCTTCCGGCTGAGCGGCGGTGCGCGCTATCACGATGCCGTTTTCTCGGGCACCGTGACCGGAAGCGACGTCACGCTCAATGACAAGATCTACACTGCGGCACAGTACGGCACTCTGACCGCGCAGGTGGAGAACGACACCAAGTTCGCCCCCTATGTCGGTATCGGTTGGGATTCCTCCCACTTCAGCGAGAGCGGCTTCTCGATCGGCATCGAGGCTGGCGTGCTCTTCGTCGGCGAGCAGAAGGCAACGCTCACGTCCAGCAAGACCGTCCCCGGCTTGCAGGCCGACCTCGACACCGAGGTCACGAAGATCAAGTCGGATTACGGCAAGTACGGCGAGGCTTGGCCGGTGTTGTCGATCATGGCCAAGTACCGCTTCTGACGCCGTGGTCGTCTGAAGGTGCCGCCGGGTGCTCTCGCAGTGGTGGAGCCGGCCGCGCAGGTCGCGGCCGGATAGGGGGCTCTCACCCCTGGCTCGGCGGCATCGCCACCAGCACGACCGCCATGCCATCGGGCTTGCCCTCGAGCTCTCCGCGGGCGAGTGCCTGCGCCTGCGCCAGATCCTCGACCCCCGACAGATCGACCAGATGGCGCTCGTGGAGGAGCACGAGGCCCGGATGCGCCGAGGCCGGTCCCGCGCCGCCGCCGGCCGCATGCCAGATCTCGCCGAGCGCCCCGATGGCCGTCGCAGCTGTCGCCTGCGCGGCGAGCGCCCGGCTCCGCTGCACCCGGATCGCACCGCGCCAGTCGATGGCCCGTAGCGCCGTCAACCCTTCGCCGTGCACCCGGTAGACCCTCAGGCCGGCGGTCTCGGCGGCCAGCTCGACCTTGTCGGGCGGCTGGCCGAGCGAGCGAGCGGCGAGCGAGCGTGCCTCACGCTCCGTGATGCCGCCCGATGCGTCCTTGACGTGCATCTCGGCGGCGCCCATCGCCGTCGCCCGCACGCGATGCGTCTGCTGGTCGACCTCGACGGTCACGTCGACCTGCGACGGGTCGGCGCCGAGTCGCACCACCGCCTCCAGCGCCTCCTTGCGCATGGCCAGCAGATCCTCGGGCTGCGGGTGCGGGATGATGCGCTCGACCACATCGCGCACCAGCGCCAGCGCCACGCCGATCGACGAGATCACCTCGGCGTCCCGGCTGATCTCGTGCCTGAGGCCGGCCTGCTCGGCGGCGAAGGGGACCAGGGCGGCCGCCCCGCCGCCCTCGCCGATCAGCGTCTGCTGGTCGGGATCGAGCTCGTACTCCCTGATGAGATCGGCGACGACGGGCAGCACCTTCGCCGCCGCACAGTCGAGCACGCGCCGCGCCGCCTCCCCACCAGTGCAGCCGAGGAAATTGCCGAGCGCCTCGAAGGCGCGCTGCGCGGCATCGGTGCCGGCATGCGCATGATTGCCGGGCCGCGTGCAGCCGAGCACGTTGGCAGCGCACGTCGTCGTCAGCGCAAAGCAGCGGCCGTCTGCGACGCGAATGCGCACGTGATCGGAGCCGTCGCCAGGCTTCGGCTCGAACAGCTCGACTCGGGGATCGACGATGGCAGCCGGGTCGGCGAACGCCGCATAGGCGAGGCCGGCGATATGCGCGCTGCGAGGCCCGACATCGAGCAACCGCCCGGGCGCGGCACGCACGAGGCTGCCGCCCGCGATGCCGATGACGCGAACGTCCAGCGACGAGACGTAGGTCTCGTGCCCGCCGACGCGCGCATAGGCGACGGTCGGCCGGCCGTTCTTGATGACGCCGATGTTGGTCGAGGTGCCACCCACCTCGAAATAGAGGCCGTCAGCCACCTTCAGGTGCATCAGGGCGCCGGCCACGCTGGCGGCCGGGCCCGAAAGCATGGTCATCGCCGGCCGCCGGCGCATCTCCTTGATGTCCATGACACCGCCATCGCCGCGCATCACCATGAGCGGGGCGCGGATGCCGGCCTCGCGCACGCTCGCCTCGGTCATGTCGGCGGTGGCGATCATGCGCGGCAGGATCGAGGCGTTGATTACGGCCGTGCGCGTCCGCGTGGTGAGGCCGTAAAGGCGCGTGATCTCGTGGCCGCAGGTGGTCGGCAGGCTCGCCTCGCCGCCGAGCTTGCGCACCATCTCCTCGGTGCCGGTGTTGTCGACGCCGAACGCCGCCGAGGCGACGAGCACCTTGGCGCCTTCTGCCGTGAGCCCGGCGATCGCCCCGCGCACGGCATCCTCGCCGAGCCCGTCCGACACGAGGAATCGGTTGGCTGTCGGCAGCCAGCGGCCGGGCGCGAGCTCGATCGGTGCGATGCGGGCCTGCGGCTCGGCGAGCGCGGCCGCCGACTGGCCGGCCATGGCGACCACGCCGACCGGCGCCACGTCGCCTTCCAGCAGCGCGTTGGTGGCCTGTGTCGTCGAGTGGGCGAGGAACACGACCTCCTCGGGCCGGGTGCCGGTCGTCTCGAGCACCCCGCGGAACACCTCGACCACGCCCGCCGCGACGCCGCGCGGATGATCGTGCGTCGTGTGCACGGAGGCGCGCCCGACCACCTCCCGTGTGATCGTGTCGATCAGCACCGCCTTGGTGAAGGTTCCGCCGACGTCGATGCCGATGCGAAAGGCGCGCCGGTCACTCATCTTTCATGGTCCACGTCTCGTCATGCTGGGCTCGTTCGGACCGGCCCTCCGGCCCGGCTTGCGCCGGGCGAGCGCCCGCTTCTGCTGGCCACACGGGAGTTGCGGCGCGTGACCGCTCGATCCGGGCGGCGCACGTTATGCGCAGTCGCGGGTTGCCGCCAGCCCGCAGGTACGGCGGCCGATCGTCCAGGTGGACCGATTTCAGGCGGTTGCAGCGGTCTCAACCGAGGTGGCGGCGGAAGTGCGCGAGCGTGCGCCCACGCGCCACCGCGGCCTGCGCCTCGTGGTGTGGCGGGTAGCCGTAGCGGTTGAAGCCGTGCACGGTGCCCGGATAGACGTGAATTTCGGCGAGCGGATTGGGCGCCAGTGTTCTCGTGACCAGACCGACCGTCGACTGCGGAATGGCGTGGTCGGTCTCTGCGAAATGCAGGAGCAGCGGGCATTTCAGGTTGGCGGCCTCGTCGATGTGCTGGTCGAGTTGCACGCTGTAGTAGCCGACGCCCGCGTCGATCCGGTGCCGCACGGCCGAGAGGTAGACGAACTTGCCGCCGAGGCAGAAGCCCATCACGCCGACCTTGCCGGTGCAGTCGGGCCGGGCGCGCAGCGCCGCCACCGTATCCTCGAGGTCGCGGGCGAATTGATCGGTGTCGAGCCGCGCGCGCAGCGCCTGCGCCTTGGCGCGGCCCTCGTCGGTGTAGGTCATGTAGGAGCCGGGCTCCTGGCGCCAATAGACGTCGGGCGCAAGCACCACGAAGCCGTCTGCGGCGTAGCCGTCGCAGACCGAGCGGATGTGCGGATTGGTATTGAACACTTCCGGCAGCAGGACGATCCCCGGTGCAGGTGTCTGCGCCGGCAGCGCCAGATATGCGGCGAAGGATTTCCCATCGCGCGATTGCACCTCGATCTCTTGACCCACGTACATCTCCCTCGGCTTTCAAATCGTGTGGGATGCTGGCACGCGGCTCCTGCCCTGCAAAGCCGGTTGCTGCCTACCCCGTGGCTCGCTACCGTTCGGGAGTCGAAAGAAAAGGAGGACGTCCAACGATGGATCATGTCCGCTATATTGACCGAACGCGAGACGACTATCTCCGCCAGGGCTACGATAAACCCTACCAGTGGGCCAATTTCGAGGACGTGCCGTTCACGCCGCTCGCAAAGCCGCTGAAGGAGTGCCGCGTCGGTCTGCTCGGGACGAGCGAGGTCGCGGTCCGCTTCGATCCCGCGACGGAGAAGAATCCGATCGACGAGGAGGATTTCCGCGGCGTCTACACAATCCCCGCATCGACGCCCTCGGAGAAGCTCTATTCCCGTACGCTGTCGTTCGATCGTAACGCCACCCATCTCGACGACGTCGGCGCCTTCTACCCGTTCGACCGCCTGCGCGAGGCCGTCGCCGACGGGCGCATCGGCTCGATGCCGGACCGCGTCTATGGTGCCTACAACAATTACAGCCAGCGCAAGGTGCTGACGCAGGAGGCGCCGAAGGCGCTCGCCTTCGCTCGCGAGGACAAGCTCGACGCGGCCATTCTCGTCCCCGTTTGACCGGTATGTCATCAGACCGTGAGTCTGATTGCCCGGTACCTCGAGGAGAACGGCATCCCGACGGTCGTGATCGGAGCCGCCCGCGATATCGTCGAGCACTGCGGCGTCGCCCGCTTCGTGTTCGTGGACTTCCCACTCGGCGCCCCGTGCGGCGAGCCGTGGAACGTCGCCCAGCAGCGCGAGATCTTCGCGCACGCCCTGAGCCTGCTCGAAAGCGCGAAAGGCCCGCGCACGACGGTCGCGCCGCACTACACGTGGAGCAAGGGCTACGACTGGAAGCGCCTCGTCTTCAGCGAGGAGCAGCCGTGGCAGGACCCGGACACCAAGGCCAAGTGGCTCGCGCGCAAGGACGAGTACAGGCGCCTCAAGTCGGAAGGGAAGGTGTGATGGCGAAGCCCGCGGACGTCGTGGTCTACACCTCGCCGATGTGCGTGCCGTGCGAGCAGCTCAAGGGCTATCTGAAGCGGCTCGGAGTGCCGTTTCGCGTGCGCGACCTCCTCATGGACGAGGATGCGCAGGATCGGCTCGACGAGGCGCGCATCCGTTCCACGCCGGCGCTCGAGGTCGACGGCGTCATCTATGCGGGAAGCGAGCTCTCGCCCGAGAAGGTGCGCGAGCTGGTCGGCGCCTGAGGCGCCGAGGCGACGGCGAGGCGGCCGGTCGCGGCCGTCTCGGGAGGCACGACGAGGCGGCAGCATCGATCGGAGGCTCGGATGAAGCGCGCGGTGCATCTCAACCTGTTCATCCACAGCCGAGGCCATCACGAGGCGGCGTGGCGATCGCCGGACGCCTCGCCGTTGCCTCTCACGGACATCCGCTACTACGTCGACTGCGTGCAGAAGGCCGAGGCGGCGAAGCTCGATTCGATCTTCATCTCCGACCTGCTGTCCGTGCCCGACGACATCGACCGCGCGGCGCGCTCCTGGCTCGAGCCGGTGACCACGCTCGCGGCCCTCGCCATGGCGACGAGCCGCATCGGTTTGATCGCCACGGCGTCCACTACGTATTGGGAGCCTTTCAACCTGGCGCGCCAGCTCGCCTCCGTCGATCATGTGAGCGGCGGCCGCGCGGCCTGGAACATCGTCACCTCCTACACGCCGGGCGCCGGCCGCAACTTCGGCACCATCGGCCGCCCGACGCACGCCGAGCGCTACGAGCGCGGCGAGGAGTTCGTGAGCATCTGCAAGGCGCTCTGGGACAGCTGGGCCGACGACGCGGTGCTCGACGACCGCAAGAGCGGCCACTACGTGTGCAAGGACCGCGTGCATCCGATCGACTACGAGAGCGAGCGCTATCGCGTGGCTGGGCCGCTCAACATTCCTCGCTCACCGCAAGGCCGCCCGGTGCTGGTGCAGGCGGGCTCGTCGGACGCCGGCATGGGCTTCGCGGCCCGTCATGCCGAGGCGGTGTTCACGGCGCATCTCGAGAAGGTGACGGCGATCGAATTCTACAAGGACCTGAAGGCGCGTGCCGTGGCCTGCGGCCGGCCCGCCGACCAGGTGCTGATCCTGCCGGGCCTCTCGCCGATGATCGCCGGCACTGAGGCCGAGGCGAAGCGCATGTCGCGCGAGCTCGATGAGCTGGCCGACATCGGGGTCGGCCTGAGGCGCCTTTCCGACAATTTCGGCGGTCATGATTTCTCCCGCCTGCCGCTCGACCGGCCGCTGAGCCCTGACGATTTCCCCGATCCGTCCGTCAACGAGGCGGCGCGCAGCCGCACGGAGCTGATCGTCGGGGCGGTGCGGCGCGAGCGGCCGACTCTGCGCCAGCTGCTCGCCAAGCTCGCGGGCGCGCGCGGACACTTCGTCGTCGCCGGCACCCCGGAGCAGGTGGCCGACCTGATCGAGGATTGGATCGACAGTGGCGCGGCCGACGGGTTCAATCTCATGCCGCCGCTGTTGCCGAGGATGCTGGAGGCGTTTGCCGGCGAGGTCGTGCCGATCCTGCAGCGGCGCGGGCGTTTCCGCCGCGACTATGCCGGGACGACGCTGCGCGATCACTATGGATTGGCACGGCCGGCGGCGTGATGCCTGGAGGTTCCCGGGCTGGGAGCCGCATGTGCGAGCATCGGCGGGCCCCGCGACGCGATCCTGGGGCCTTGCCAATCAGGACCGCCTCATCCGTGCTCTTTGAGCCCATTCATCAGCCCTTCCGACCGCGCCGCCTGTCCCGAGCCGGGTCATCCCCAGCCAGCCCCAGGATGTGGGCGGTGTCGACGAGCGCGATGCGGGACAAGGCCTGCGGGGGGCACACACCCGAGCAAACGCCTGCGTCGCCGAGAGAATCGGCGGGCTGGCCATGCACCGGCAGGCGCCTGCTGTTAACGCCGCAGGATCAGGCGTATCTTTCTTCGCCAAGCGGGGGGAGTGCGGTGCGGACCGAGAGCGAAGACGACGGGGCGCGATCTGGCAGGCGCAGTCATGAGCGTCTCAAGGTGTTCATCTCGTATTCGCGGAGCGACCAGAGGTTCGCGTCCGAGCTGCTCGCAGGTCTCGCTTACGACGGCGGCTTCGAAACCCTCATCGACAGTCACTCGATCCACGAAGGCGAGGAGTGGAAGGCTCGCATCACAGCGTTGATTCTCGAGGCGGATACCGTCGTCGTCGTCCTCAGCCCGCATTGGCTGCAGTCGGGCATCTGCAAATGGGAGATGGAAGAGGCCTGGAGCCGTGCCAAGCGTATCATCCCGGTTCAGCCCGTGCCGCTGGACAAGCTCGACATTCCGGCCCGGCTGGCGGCCATCAATTTCGTTCGCTTCGACCAGGGCCCGGACGGCGGCCCCCGCCTCTTCATGGACGGGCTGGCGGCGCTGAGGCGAGCGCTCAACACCGATCTCGGTTGGGTGCGGGAGCACACGCGACTGTTGTCGAAAGCGGAAGAGTGGGAGTCGGCTGGGCGCGTCGCCAATCGCATGCTGGCCGGCAGCGACATCGCCGTCGCGAAGGCCTGGCTGGAGCGCAGACCCTCGGGGGCGCCCCCGCCTACCGAGCTGCACCGCGATTATATCGCAGCGAGCGAGCAGGCCGAATCGGACCGCCTGAGTGCCGAGCGACGGCGCGCGGAAGCCCTGCAACGTGCCTATCTGCGGGCCCGCGCCGGATTGATCGCGGCAAGCGTCGGAGCCTTGGCGGCCGCGGCCGGAGGATCATATGCCTTCGTGAAGAAGCTGGAGGCGCAACGTGCTGAGATGCACGCGGCCAGCGAGCGCGACGAGGCGTTGCGCGTCCAGTCGCGCCATCTGACGGACATCTCGGCACGGCTCCAACAGGAAGGCGACGCGCAGACGGCTTCGCTCCTGGCTCTCGCCGGGTTGCCGGATTTCGTCGACGCACCCGCGACGGCAAAGTCGTCGCGACCGTACCTCGCAGAGGTCGAAGCGCAGCTCTACGCGAGCTATATGGCGACGCGGGAGAGGATGCTGCTCGCCGGCCATGAAGGTCGGGTGCTGAGCCTCGCCACGAGCGCCGACGGCGGCCGTGCCGTATCCGGCGGAGAGGACCAGACGGCACGCGTCTGGAGCCTCGCGACCGGCAAGGAGGTCAACTCGATCCGCGCGAGCGGCGGGCCCGTCGTCTCCGTTGCGATGAGCCCGGACGGCGCTCGCGTCGCGATGGCGTCCGGCAGCACCGTCACGATCGCCGATGCCGACTCGGGGCGAACGCTGCTCGAGCTCAAGGGGCATGGCGGCGACATCCTGAGCGTCTCGCGATCGACGGACGGCCGGCGCCTCGTCACCGGCTCGGACGATCAAACCGCACGCGTTTGGGATGCAGCGACCGGAAGCCTCGTTGCAAGGCTCGTCGAGCATGCAGCCCCGGTCAGCAGCGTGGCCCTCGATGCCGAAGGCAAGCTGGCAATGACCGGCGCGCGCGACGGGCTCGCCATTCTCTGGGACGTGCCGACGGCGGTGCCCCTGCTGAAGCTGCAGGGCAACTCGCTCAGCGTCACGTCCGTCGCTCTGAGCCAGGACCGGACAATCATCGCGACCGCAGGTGCCGATCACGCAATCCGCATATGGGACGGCGCCAGCGGCGCCTTGCGGCGGACCCTCCCGAGTTTGGATGGCGTGGCGAGCAGTCTCGCCCTGGACCAGCACGGAAAGCAGCTGGTGGTAGGATCTTCGGATGGCCTGTTGCTCGTTTTCGACGTCGAGACGGGGACAGAGGCGCGGCGGTTGAGCGGGCACGTCAAGGCCGTGACCGCAGCCGTTGTGATCGCCGATGCAACTCGTATCCTATCGGCGTCGGAGGATGGCACGATACGTCTGTGGAGCGAGCCAAGGGGCGGGCTTCCGGTCGCTCTGCCCTCACACGCCTCGGCCGTCACGTCGGTCGCGATCACGGCCGACGGCCGGCGCATGGTCACCGGTGGCAGGGACCGCACGGCGCGCATCGTGAGTGCCGACGAGGCTGTGCCTCCGCGAAGTCTCGTCGAGCATGGCGGCGATGTGACGGGTGTCGCCGTGAGTGCGGACGGCAGAGCCGTCGCGACCGGCTCGAGCGATGCGCGGGTGCGCCTGTGGGACGGCGACACGGGGCGGCTCCTGCGCGTGCTCGAGGGGCCAGCGGCCGGCATCTCGGCCCTCGCCATCAGCCCGGACGGTGGCCTCGTCGGCGCCGGCTCCGACGACAAGACGGCGCGCATCTGGAGGCTGGCGACGGGCGAGCTGGTTGCAGTTCTCGAGCCGCACGCCACGCGTGTGACGAGCCTGGAGTTCAGCCGAACGGGGGGGTACGTCGTAACCGGCACCGGCACCACCGCGCGGCTGTGGGACATCGCGTCGGGTAAGCAGCTCCACGCCTTCACGGGGGCCACGGGCTCGGTGCTCGCGGTGGCCATGAGTCCCGACGGGCTCTGGGTGGCAGCAGGCGGCCGCGACGGCAGCATCCGCATCTGGGAGCGCGACTCGCATCGTCCCGTCTGGCGCGCAACCGTCGCGAATGGCACGGCCACGGCCTTGGCGTTCTCACCTGATGGCCGCCGCATCTTCACGGGCTGGGGAGACGGTCATCTGCGCGTCTGGGACGTCGAGGGGGACGCCATGGTCGGGGACGTCCTGCTGCACGGAGGGGCGATCAGCGGCCTGGCGATGGCCAGCGCCGCGTCGCGATTGGTGACAGGCTCCAGCGACGGTACCGCGCGGGCGATGGATTATTTCACGGATGCCGCCACGCTCGTGCGCAGAGCCCGCACCGAGGCCGCCCGATGCCTGACGCGCGAGCAGCAGTCACGCTACCATCTCGCCCTGTCGCCGGCACGCTGGTGCATCACGGGCGACGGCAAGCAAGCCGAGACCGATCCCCTCCGATGGCAGCCGCTCTGGCCCTTTCGCGAGGAGGAATGGAGAAGGTGGCTGATCGGGTCGGATCGCGGCGAAGCACCCAAGCTGCCGGAGCCCTGACGGCGGGGTGACGGTGCGCCAGCCCGGCCATCGTGTTGACGTTGAACAAACACGGGAGGCCCGTGATTTCGATGCGGTCACCTGGGGACGACGGAGAGGACACGGAAGCCCGCCAGTCCAAGGGCCGCAGTCTGCGGGTGGCAAACATGGCCGCGGCGGCGTGGGGCTGGCTGCTCGACCATGAGAGCAAGCTCTTCGGCATCGTGCTCGGCATCATGTCGGCAGACCAGTGGCGCACCTTCGTCACGCGTCTCGATACCTACTGGGTCTATCTCGCAAACGGCATCCTGGCCACGCCGCTTCTGAGCCTCGCCGTGACGTTCCTCTCGGCGGCGTACATGTCGATCGTCGCCTTGATCCTGCTTCGGGCGACACGTCCGCTGGCCCGCTACGAGGAGCTCGCTCCGAATGTTCTGGCTGTGCTCGCCGGCTTCGGCATCTACTGGTTCGGTCTGCTTACGCCCTCGGGCCACCGCATGGCAGGCCTCTACCTGCCCCTGTTTCTGCTCGTCATGGGAGCTGCGATCGTCCTCTGGGGGCTCGTGCATCTGCGCCGGGCGTTCTCCGTGGTTCCGCAAGCTCGCACGGTCGTGACCAGCGGGCCGTATGCCTACATCAGACATCCGATGTATCTTGGCAATATCCTGACTATCGCAGGTTTGGCCCTCCTGTTGAGCACGCTCGAAGCGCTGGTGCTCGCCTTTGCGCTGACGGCGTTGCAGGTCTGCAGGGCTCGTTACGAGGATCGACTACTTTCAGCCACCCTCGAGGACTATGGAGGCTATATGAGCAGGGTCGACAGCTTCATCCCTCGCTGGCGCCGCAGCGCGGCCATGCTGAGCCTCGTGCTCGCAGCGCTAATCTTCGTGCTCGTCGGGCCGGATTCGTCACAGGCGCAATCCAGCAATCCACAGCTCGCGGCCAAATGCCGGGCTTGGCATCAGAAGGCCCTGGCGGGCCGTTGGTTCACCCAGCAGGAGGCGAGCGAGTTCGCACAGACCGACTCGATCCAGGAGGCCATCATTTCCTCGATCCCCCAATGCCGCGATTTTTTCGCAGCCCAGGCCCATTGCCAGAGTGCCGCGATCGAGGTGATGGTCAACGCCGGGGATGGCGCCATCACGAAGGAGCTGCGCTCGGCTGCGGCCAATCTCGTGCGTCTCATCGACTCTGATCCCGCATGCAAGGCGATTGCCGGCTTCAGCCAGGTCTGTACGGCCTTGCGCACCTACGGTAACGGAAAGGGCGTGCGGCTCACGACGCGTCAGCGATCGCTGCTGAGCGAGTGCGCCGACGCGAGCATCGGCGAGCAGACCTCGGGTCTCATTCGCGGGGCCCTTTGAGCGAGGACCACAGCGAGATATGGCACGTCTCCGCAACGCGCCGCACCGGGATATCCCAGGTCATCCCGCATCCTGGATTTACAGAGGACCGGCGTAGAGAGACGCGCATTCCTGCCGCCAATCCCGTCACGCTGCGATAGCTGCAAATCGCATCACTCGTTGATGCGGTCGAGCGGGTAGATCGGGCGGCGCACATTGCGGAACGTGAGCTGGCCGTAATCCGACGTGCACACGCCCGTGCCGGCGCACTCGATCACGTCGCTCATGATGTCGGCGAAGCCGGCGCGCCAATGCACACGGCTCTTGAGCATCAGGAAGCGCTTCCTCGTCGGGTCGATACCGAGCGACAGGAAGCAGTTCTTGTCGTTGGGCTCCTGCTGGCGCGAGCACACCACGATCTCGACCTTGCCCGTGTCGAGCACCACGGTTGCTCCCATGTCCATCAGCACGCCCTTCGAGGCGGGGCCCTGATTGCGATAGAGGCCATCGGAGATCAGCTTGACGCGGCCGGTCGTGCGCCTCGGCGCGCCCTTCAGGCCGATTGCCGGCATGTCGAGCTTGCCGCCGAGCATCACGGTCGCGGTGTTCCCGATCCCCGCGGAAATCAGCTCCTGCACAGCCGCCGGATCGCAGATGGCGAAGGCCGCGACGTCCTCGAGGCCGGCGTCGAGAATGGCGCCGAGCACGGTCATGGTATCCTGCGTGCCGCCCGAGGCCGAGTTGTCGAAGTGATCGAGCAGGACGACCGGCCCCTTGGCAGACGCCCCTTGGGCCGGCCCACGCGTCGAGGCCTGCTTCGCCCGGGCGATCGAATCTGCCAGCGGCTCGATCTTGTAGACCCACGCCTCGCGCTGCTTCCAGGCTGCGTCGAGCAACTCGTCACACAGCCGGCGGGCCTTGGCGGCGTCACCGTCGGTGACGACGACGGCGCTGAGACCGGCCTGGCTGATGTCGGCGTGCGGGAAGCCGACGAACAGCGTTGCGATCAGTGCTTCGCCGCTCTCCTCCATCTGCCGGGCGCGCGCCTGCAGGCCCGAGTTCGGCATGTGGTCGGTGCCCTGTCGCATGACGTGCGGCAGCATCGGCCGCTGGCCCCACACCAGCACGGGGCTGGCGGCGCCCTTGATCGCCTTGACCAGCGCCTCGCCTGCGCGCATCGCCGTCTCGTAGGTATCGATGTGCGGATAGGTCTGGTAGCCGGCTAAGGTCGTCACGTTGTCGGCGATCGCCGGGTACAAGTTGGTGTGCATGTCGAGAGCAACCGCGATCGGCACGCCCGGCTTGATCCGGCGGATGCGGGCGAGCAGCGCGCCCTCGCCGTCCTCGAGGCTCTGGGTCACCATGGCGCCGTGCAGGTCGAGCATGACGGCATCGCAGCCGGCTGCCACTGCCGCACAGATTGCGTCGGTCATCTCCGTGTAGGCGGCGTCCTCGACGGGCGCACTCGGCGGCGCGCTGGCAGCGATCGGCGTGACGATCTCCCAGCCCTCGCGCTTGGCGATGTCGATGAAGGCGGCCATGGCGCTGCCCGTGCCCTCGAAGGCGCGACGAGCAGCCTCGTCGCGGGGAGGTACCGGCATCCCCTTGGCGAAACGGCCGAGTGGTGTCGGCACCGGCGAGAACGTGTTCGTCTCGTGCTTCATCATGGCAATGACGACGCGCATGGTGACCTCCCGGCATCGCGCACCCAGCCACTGCGTAGGGAAGGCGCGGCATCCGCTGCGATGCTTCACTGTACACGCCCCAGACCGATCTCGCATCTTGCCGATCCAGTTGGTCCAGCGTGATAGGCCCAGTAGCTGCCAGCCAGAGCGGCGCGCGACGTCATGGGCCGGTACCGACCTTCAGCGGCATTCGCGGCGGTGTCCGTAGACAGACGCTTTGCCGGCATCACTCTTCCGAGCAGTCACGTGCGGTTCGACGATGGCAGCCTCAGCTCGGCCCGTAGACCGCCGGATTGGCCCTGGCTGAGGGTCAGCTCGCCCCGGTTGAGCTCGGTCAGGTCCTTGACGATCGAGAGCCCGACGCCAGTGCCGGGCTTCGCGCGATCGAGCCTCGTCCCGCGGGCAAGCACGTCATCCAACTGCTCGGCAGGAATGCCGGGACCGTCGTCGTCGACGACCACGACCACCTTTCCCTCCTCCAACCGCACGACGACGCCGACCCTGCTCCTCGCCCATTTTCGCGCATTGTCGAGCAGGTTGCCGAGCATGTCCTCGACATCGCGACGATCAATCGAGACCGGCGGCAGGTCGGGCGGCACCGACACCGACCAGGCCGCCGGCGCATCGACCGACAGCTTCCTCATGGCGGCTACGAGCCGGTCGATGACGGCCGCGATGTCCGTTCTCGTCCCGGGCTGAGCCCGAGGACCGATCGCGCGCGCCGAAGCGAGGGAGCGCGCCACCTGCGCATTCATGGTCCCGACTTCGCCCTCGATGACCTTGGCGGCAGCACCCTCGCCCTTCGCCTGCAGCACGCGCGCCTCCGCCGCCAGCACGGCGAGTGGCGTCTTCAATCCATGCCCGAGCGCAGCAGCGTTGCGTCTGACGCGCTCGGCTTCCGCCGCCTGCGTTTCGATCAGGCGATTGAGATCGTGAACGAGCCCGGCAACCTCTGCAGGGTAATCCCCCTCGACGCGCTGCGCCGCGCCTGTCCGCAAATCTTCGAGCCGTTGGCGAAGCCCGCGCAACGGCGCGAGCCCTGCGCCCACCTGAAGCCACGACGCTGCGGTCAATAGCGTGCCGAGAACCAGCAGCGAAAGGCCGACCACGCTGGCGAACTCCCGACTTGCCTGGTCGATCACGCCGCTTTCACCCGCGACCGCGATTCGGAGCGCAGCCGCGATGGGCGACGGCAGCTCGATCGCGCGCTCGACGACGACCACCCGCTTGTGCAGCGGGGCAGCGACCTCGTACGAGCGGACGTCGGATCGTGTCGGCGGGTCGCTCCGCAGCCGTAGCGTCTCGTCCCACAACGACCGTGACCGCAGGACCGGCTCGCCGTCGCGCATGACCTGCCAGTAGTGGCCCGAGAACGGACGGCGGAACTCGGGCTCCGACAACTCCTGCTTGAGCCTCAGCCCGCCGGCGCCATCGGCCTCCAGCGTCGCCACGATCTGCAGCAGATGGTCGTCGAGCTCCTTGACGTAGCGGTGGCGAATATGGCCGTCGAAGATCCGCACGAGCAGGAGACCGGCCAGCGACAGCGCGAATGCAATACCGATGACGGCACCGGCCAGGAGGCGGAGACGCAGCGAGCTCATGACGACTGCTCGTCCGGCGTCCCGACGAAATACCCGTAGCCACGCCGGGTCTTGATCGCCCCGGCGCCGAGCTTGCCTCTGAGGCGCTTGACCAGAACCTCGATGGCATTGCTGTCGCGCTCGTAGTTCTGGGCGTACACGTGCTCGGTCAGCTCGAGCTGCGAGACGGCTCGGCCGGCATGATGAACGAGGTAGTGCAGCAGGCGGTACTCGAGTGGCGACAAATCGATTGGAGTGCCATCCTTGGTGACACGGGCATAGCGCGTATCGACCGCGATGCTCTCGACCGTCAGGATCGAGTTCGAGTGCGGCGTTTGCCGGCGCAGCAGTGCGCGCACGCGCGCGAGCAACTCGGCCATGTGGAACGGCTTGGTCAGATAATCGTCTGCGCCGGCATCGATCGCTTCGACCTTGTCCGTCCAGCTGTCGCGGGCGGTCAGTACCAGCACCTGCATGGACCGCGCGTTGGCCCGCCACCTCTTCAGCACTTGCAGCCCGTCGAGCTTGGGCAGCCCGAGGTCGAGAACCACGAGGTCATAGCTCTCGGTGTCGCCCAGGAACCATGCTGCCTCGCCATCCGCGGCGTGCTCGACGACGTGACCGGAGCCCTGCAACGCCCGCTGCAGATCGGCGGCCACGTTTCGCTCGTCCTCGACCACGAGAATGCGCATCCTGCCCGCCCGTCATTTCCTGCGCAGAATCTCGCCGGACCGTGCGTCGATTTTGAGCTCTTTGTAGCGTCCATCTGGCGGCAGCACCTTGATCTCGTACAGGTAGACGCCGCGCTTCTGCTCCAGCTCGACCTCGATGATCCGTCCGGTGAGCTGGCTCTCGTTCATTTTCATGATCTGCTCCAGAGACAGGATGACACCCTTCTCCACGAGGGCTCGACCCCGCGCCGGATCGAGCGAATCGGCGCGCGCGGCCGACATCAGCAGGAGCCCCGCGAGCGCGAGTGCGGCAGGAATGGTGCGCGTCATCAGCATGACCATGGCTGGTTCTGAGCCGTCCATTATCGCTCGATCCAAGCTGACAATTCGATGACACCTGGCTTCAGGTCGATCTCAGCCTGCACTCCGTATGGTCGTCCTCGTCGCTGAAGCGCAAACGAGGAGATCAAACGATGACGGTTCTGAAACTGGCAGCCACGGCCCTGCTGATCGGCTTGGCCATTCCGGCTCTCGCCTCCGACGACGACCGCCGAGGGCATCGCGAGCGGGTAGGCCATCATGATGGTGAAAGCGACGGCCGTATCGGCGACGACAGCGCGCGCGCCGGCTGGCTCAACCGGGACCAGGTCGCAAGCAAGCTCGCCGAAAGTGGGCTGAAAGCCGATCGCGTCAAGGCCGACGACGGCCGTTACGAGGTCTACGCGACCGACGCCGCCGGCAATCGCGTCAAGGTCTACTTGGACCCCACCACGGGCGCCGTCATCCCCCGCAGCCGAGGTGGCCGAGACTGAGTCTCGCTGGCGCCGAGGCGCAACCGCGCGCGACCTCGGCTCCCCTTGCCGTGCCAGCTGCGGCCACCTGCAAGAACAGCGTCCGGAGACTTCCAATGCAGTACCAGCATGAACCCACAAAGACCTCTTACGACAGGATCAGCATCGCGCTGCACTGGATCACTGGCGGCGGCATCCTGGCACTTGCTGTGCTCGAGCTTGTCCGCCACGAGTTCCCCCGGGACCACTTCGTCCGACTAGGTTTGAAACCGATCCATCAGCCGCTCGGCGTCCTCCTCTTGGTTCTGGTCATCGCCAGAGTGGCCTGGGCGTTGCTTGGGCAGCGAAAGCCAGACAGCGCCACGGAGAACGAGATCACGGCGAAGGTCGTGCGCATCGTGCACGGTATGCTTTACGCGCTGATGGTGGCGATACCCGTCGTCGGCATCGCTTCGGTCTTTACTGCCGGCAAACCGCTCAGTCTCGGCTGGCTCGAGCTTGTACCGCCCTCCGGCCTCGTGTTCCGCGAGCTCGCCAAACCGCTGCGCGAGATCCACGAGACCCTGGCGCTGTCCCTTCTCGGTCTTGTCGGCCTGCATGCAGCCGCCGCGCTCTTCCACCACTACGTCCTCCGCGACGGCGTCCTGAGGAGCATGCTGGTCCCGTCCTGGAGGCTGGACGATCAAGCGAAATCCCAAACCACGTCGTGATCATCAGAGGGGAGCGTGGCGGCTCATGCGTGCTGGAACCGAGGCAGATACGATCCGACGACAAGCTGACGTTCACAGGCCAGCCGCGAACTGACGTCCTCTCGTTCGCGGCGAGCCCCGGCGGCAGCTACCGGCTCCGGGCCGAGTGTCGAAGCAGCCTGATCAAGGCACCGACCGCCGGTGACAGCTCGGCATGTGCCTCGATCTACGAAGACCTGACGCGCTCGAGCACCGATTGGGAATGGTTGCAGCACTGATCGCGGACAGCACATCGATGGGTGCCGTTGAGGGTCGGAAGAGATGAAGCGAGGCTCGCCGAGGGCAATGGCGGGCACTCGCTGGCACCGTGCGATGGGGGGAGTCGGGTTGGTGCCACTTGGCAAACTCTACTGATCGAGGGCAGTTCCGATTGGGCTGGACGGTCGATCAGGTCGCGAGGTGGCGGATGAGCATATAGGAGAAGAGCAGAGCAAGTGCGCAAACCATGGTAACCATTCGGTGAGCGCCGCAGGGGCGGCCGGCGTCAGGCGGCGCGGTTGATCGCGACGTCGGCGGGGCGCCAGCTCCACGGCAGCAGCTCGTCGAGCCGATGGGCCGGATGCTCTGCGATGCG
>JBFWQN010000036.1:0-18398 GCA_050249405.1 Hyphomicrobiaceae bacterium
CTTGTGCTGCTCGGCACGCGGTCTTCGGCGGCCGGCGAGCCGGAGACGATCGATGGCGACCTGGCGGCAGGGTCCCGTGCAGCTGCGAAGGCGGCGGGGGCCTCGACCGTATCGGAGGTCGAGGTCGCGTCCCCTCCTTCGCCACCGCTGCGCACGCGCCAGCCCGCCTCGGATCGCCCCATCACTGTCGAGGTCGAGCCCGTGGCGGATGTCGCGCCAAGCTCCGCTGGTAAAGGCGGGACGGAGGCGGGTTCTGGCGGCAGCGTGCCCCTGCACCCTGCACGGCGATCCTTGCCTGAGCCGGATCTGGTCCGCGACAAGGCCGCCGGAGATGTCGGAGAGGCGAAGGTTTAGGCGAGGGCGTGGCCGCTCGGGGCGGCGGCCCACGCCGCGCTTAGCTCTTGATTCCTGGCCGTCGGCCCCGTGTTACCGATGACTTGCATCGGCGATCTCGACGATTTTTGCCGGAGTTGTGAAGCTGAGCATTGATTCAAAACGAGAATAATATACTGCAACCGCTGATTGTTTGATGCCTGCGCATTGATGCCCCACTATCGCAGCCGAGGATCATCCCATCCTCGAGTTTGCGTGTCGTATCGGGCGTATGTGCCTTGCGTATTCTCCCCGCGTTGCTGCCGGCATTGGCCGCGCTCTGGCTTGGCGCGCCGGTGGTTGCCTCACGTTCGCTCGCCGGCGACGGGCCGCCGGCTATCGTGCCGTCCGTCGGGAAGGCCCCTGCGAGCGAGACCTGGGCCGGTGCCGATGGCATGCCGCGCATCTGGTCGGCGTATCTCGGATCGGTGGCCGCCCTGGGTGGCAGCATTCGCGACGACGGCTGGCGCGTCCGCGCCTCTGCCGCCTATTCCCAATCCGACTACACGCGCTCCTATTGGGACTCTGCCCTGAAGGAGGATCGCCGCATCGATTTTCGCAGCTACCGCAAGACGGTCGATCTTATGGTCGGCTATCACCGGCAGCTCGGCAGCGTGACTTTGAAGGTCTTCGCCGGCGCAGTCCTCGAGAGTAAGCTCGATGCCGCCGGCAAGGGCGCGCCCATCGCACTCGACGACGAGAACGGTTTTCAAGGCGAGCGCTATGGACCGAAGCTGATCGTCGAGACCTGGACACGGCTTTCTGACCTGGGTTTTCTGCAGGCGGACGCGAGCTGGAGCCAGCCGCTGGACTCGTTTTCGTCTCGCCTTCGCCTCGGCTGGCGGCTCGGCGAGGCCCTGTCCCTCGGGCCCGAGCTCTCCGTTTATGGCCATAGCGCCGGCATCGACGAATCCGGTCGCGTCGGAGCGTTCGCCCGTCTTGAGTGGGCGAGTGGCGAGATCTCGGTCTCCACCGGCATGGCCGGCAACCTCGACCGCACCGAAGGCCCCTACGGCTCCGTCAATGCGCTGTTGCGCTTCTGATCATGGCAACGGTAGCCTGCAGCCTCATCCACGCCGCCTCGCGATCGGCCTTGGACAAGTCACGAACCATGCTAACCTCGTCCTGAAGAGCCGGAATCGGCCGACCGTCCGTTAGCAGCGAGAAAAGGATATCGCCATGAAGTCCATCCTCGTACCGGTGGACCAGAGCGAGGCCATGCCGTCTGTGCTGGCCTCCGCGGAGCTGATCGCGCGCCGTTTCGAGGCGACGGTCGAGGGCGTCGCGCTGAGGCCCGTCCACGTCGAGATCGTGGCTCCCGATCCGATCGTCGCCGTAACGTTTCCGCCGGCTGATTGGAACGACGCGGAGTTCGTCGGGAAGGCGCGCTCCCGCTTCGAGGCCCACTTCAAGGATTGTTCCGGTCTGCGCTACCGTTGGCGCGCCGGCCCGTCGATCGACGATGCCGAGCTCGGCAGTCTCGCCCGTGTCTATGACGTGACGGTCATCGGGCGCCCTGCCGCGAGCGGGCGTGGTCCACGCATGACGACACTCGAGAGCGCCTTGTTCGAGAGTGGCCAGCCGGTTCTCGTCTCTCCTCCGGTCCCACCCAAATCGATGGGTGACAACATTCTCGTCTCCTGGAACTGCTCGACCGAGCAGGCCCACGCCACCGCCGCCGCCATTCCGCTTCTGCGTCAGGCCCGCACGGTGACCGTGCTCACCATCGAAGGGCTTCTCGTCGCCGGCCCTTCGGGCAAGGAGGCCCAGAGCTGGCTCGTGGCCAATGGCGTCAACGCGCGGGAGATGTCGATCGGCAATGGCGGCCGCAAGCCGGGCGAGGTGTTGCTGGCCGAGGCCGAGAAGCTCGGAGCCGACCTCATCATCAAGGGCGCCTATACCCAGAGCCGGCTTCGCCAGATGATTTTCGGCGGCGCGACCAGCCATCTGCTCGCCAACAGCACTCTGCCGATGTTGATGGCCCGGTGATAAATGAAGTAGTGCTCGTCGGCCTGATCCGGCCGTTGCATTGATCGCATTGTAGCAGGTGCGACGAGGCCGCATCGGCTGTGCTGGACGGGCGCGCACCGCGCAGGCTGGAGGGGGCGCATGCGACTTCGAATGGTGGCCGTCCTGATTGCAGCGCTCGCGTCCGCTTGGCTCGCGGTCGCCCCTGCTGCGGCACTGGAATGTCACTCCAAACCGGTAAAGGCGCGAGGCGGTCCAGGTCTCGTCGAGGCGACAGCCAAGAGCCGCGCACGCTCCGCCTGGATCAAGAAGGTTCATTACGGCAAGCGACTCGGCAAGGATTACGCTGCCTGGCTCAGAGCCTCGAATCCGGGTTACTCCTGCCGCAAGCACGGCAAGCGGTTCGTTTGCGAAGCCTCGGCTGTCCCCTGCCGGCTGGAGTCGCGGCCTCCTGCTCGCTGACGGCGGCGCCTCTGCCTCGGGCCGGTTGCCGAGAGCTCCATTCGAGAGCACCGCCTTCTTGTCCAGACGTCGCGCACCGGCATGCGGGTGGACACCGTCGCCCTTTTTTGATACAGCTCCCCCACGATGGCCGCGCGCCAGGCTTCGGCCGTGAACGTGTCGGCGCGACCTCCACATGTCCGAAATATTGGCCACGCGCTGGCCGATCGCACCAGGAAGGCATCCGCTTGCAAGTACTCGTTCGCGACAACAACGTCGATCAGGCCCTGAAAGCGCTCAAGAAGAAGATGCAGCGCGAGGGCATTTTCCGTGAGATGAAGCTCCGTAACTATTACGAGAAGCCGTCCGAGCGCCGCGTCCGCGAGAAGGCCGAGGCCGTGCGGCGCGCCCGCAAGCTCGCCCGCAAGCGCGCTCAGCGCGAAGGTCTGCTGCCCGGGAAGCCTGCGAAGCCGACGGGGCCAGGCGCCAGTGGCGGCGGTTTTGGTGGTGGCGCTTCGCGCCCGCCGTTCGGTGGCCCGTCTGGCTCTTCGAGCTGATCGAGCTGGCCAATTTCGATCGGATGAGCCTGGCCTCTGCGCCGGGCTTTTCTGTTTTTGCGGTCGCTCGTTGCGTATTTCCTCGCTGATCATAGAGCGAGAGGTGCTCCTTCCCTCAGCACCGCCTCGATCTCGGGACGATACCGGCCATCGTGCTCCTGCAACACGAGGCCCGGCCGAATCTCCAGCGGCGCCCGGCTACCCTTGACCGCCTCGACGAGGATGCGGTTCGCCGGCAGTCGCGCTTTCGGATGCACCGGCATGATCCGCACACGACCGAACCGGCTGCCGATCGCCTCGAGCACACGCCCGAGTGCGTCTGCCCGATGGATGAGGGAGAGACGCGCCCCCGATGTGCCGGCGGTCGCGAGGAATGCCAGCCAGCGGTCGAGCGCTGCCTCCGGCATATGGTGCGCCCGGGCCTTTCGTTGCAGCGCCGAACGGGTGCCCGCGCCGGTCGCATGATAGGGTGGATTGCACACGAGATGCTCGAAGCTGCCCGGTGCCAGAGCGCCGTCGCCGTCCGAGCCATCGCGTGAGCGGCCATGCAGCGCCGCGCCGCCCGCTGAGATATCCGCTCCGATTACCCGCACCCGGTCCGAAAGTCCGTTTCGCGCGACGTTGCGCTCGGCGAGATCGAGCAGCAGCGGCTCGCGCTCGACCAGCGTGACGATGGCTTGCGAAAGACGCCGCGCGATGGCGAGCCCGACGACGCCCACCCCGGCCCCCGCATCCAAGACCCTCGTCGCGCCTTCGCCTGTCAGCGGCGTCAGCGTGGCCGCCAGCAGCACGGCGTCCAGACCTGCCCGGTATCCCTCGGCTGGCTGCAGGATGTGGAGCTGCCCGCCGAGGAACGCGTCGTCCGTGATCTGCGGCTCGTCGCTCACGCCGGCAGGCTGTAGAAGCGCCGCGCCGTCTCCCGGAACAGCTGGGCCTTCTCGTCGGCCGAGGCGCCCGCCGCCAACCGCTTGAACGCGTTCCAGTAGATCGCATAGCTGCCCGAAAGCTTGTCGACCGGGAAGTTGCTCTCGAACATCGCCCGCTTCGGCCCGAACGCCTCGATGCAGGTGTCGATGAACGGCTTCCACGCCTTCGCCAGCTCCTCGGACGACGGCGGCACGGGCCGTGTATGGAAGTCGAAGCCGTTGACCCGCATGCCGAGCCCGCCGAGCTTCACCATCACGTTCGGGCACTTGGCCAGCTCGCGGATGTCCCGGCTCCAGGCCTGGAACACCTCGTTCTTGCGACTTGCGTAATAGCCGATGCCGAGTGGTCCGCCGCAGTGATCGAGCACGATCGGCTGGCCCGGGAACTTTCGCGCGAGGGTGATCAGGTCCGGCAATGCGGTATGATAGCACCACGCATCGAATGTCAGGCCGAGCTTGCCCAGAACCGCGAAGCCTTCGTGCAGCCGCATGTCGTCGGCGTACATGTGCTGGGTCGGGTTCGTGTGGCCATTGTGAATTTGCGGGTCCTTGTCGTCCCAGCTCGCCACATAGCGGATGCCCTTGAAGCGCCCGCCGCCCGCCGCGATCTGCTTGCTCAGCACGTCCTCCACCCTCGCGCCGAGCCGCAACTCCGCGAGCCCGACGATCCCCGTCGCCACCCGCGTCGGCCCGTAGGCGCCGGACGCCGACATGGCCGCAATCCCGTTGACGAACTCCACCTCGCCGATCGGCTTCTCCGCCTCCGGCCCCTCGGCACGGAAGCAGGCCGTGCACTCGAGGAACACCGTCTGGATGATTTTGTGACCGCTGCCGGTGTCCGCGAGGATGTCCTTCAACAGATACGAATGCTCCGGAAAGTCCCAGAGATGATGATGCGGATCGATGATGGCGAGCTCCGGCTCGAGAATCGCCTCCTGCGTCTTCGCAAGCCATTCGTTGCTGATGCCCGCCATGCGCGAGCCAATGGTCGAATGCGGCTTCGTCACGGGGCCTCCTCAGGTTTCCTGCTTGTGTCGCTGGTATCGCCGATCGGAAGCCTAGACCGCAGCTCCGGCCAGTGGAAGCGCTTGCACTTCGCCGCCGGAACTCGCCATGCGACATCGCGTTTGAGATCAGCGGTCTGCAACCCGGCGCCCCCTCCTTTCCGCCAAGTCCCTGCCTCCCTACATGACGGCTGAGGTCAGCCTGCGGGGGGCCTCGATTGACGAGGATCACAGTCGGGTCTGCCGCTTCGGGGCAGGTCGGGACGGGTGGAGGACGGCATGAATATCGAGAAATATACCGATCGGGCCAAGGGATTCGTCCAGGCGGCGCAGAGCTTGGCCTTGCGCGAAGGGCACCAGCAGCTCGCCCCCGAGCATCTCCTCAAGGTTTTGCTCGACGATCCCGAGGGGTTGGCGTCGGGTCTCATCAACAACTCCGGCGGCGACGCGAAGTTGGCGCACGTTGCCAACGAGCGGGCATTGCAGCGCCGAGCCAAGGTTTCCGGCGGCGGTGCCGGGCAGGTGTATCTGTCGCCCGAGCTGGCGCGGGTCCTCGACCAGGCCGAGAAGGTTGCGGACAAAGCCGGCGACAAGTTCGTCACGGTCGAGCGGTTGCTGCTGGCCATCGCGGTCGAGGGCTCGTCGGAGGCTGCCAAGGCCCTCAAGGACGCGGGAGTCAATCCGCAGTCCCTGAATCAGGCCATCAACGACGTGAGGAAGGGCCGCACGGCGGATACCGCGTCGGCCGAGGAGGGCTACGATGCCCTCAAGCGCTACGCTCGCGATCTCACGGAGGCCGCCGCACAGGGCAAGATCGATCCTGTCATCGGCCGTGACGAGGAAATCCGCCGCACCATCCAGGTGCTGTCGCGGCGCACCAAGAACAATCCGGTCCTGATCGGCGAGCCGGGCGTCGGCAAGACGGCCATCGCCGAGGGGCTGGCGCAGCGGATCGTCAAGGGCGACGTGCCGGAGAGCCTGAAGGACAAGAAGCTCCTGTCGCTCGACATGGGCGCGCTCATCGCGGGCGCGAAATACCGGGGCGAGTTCGAGGAGCGGCTGAAGTCGGTGTTGAAGGAGGTGACCGCCGAGGCGGGCAAGATCATCCTGTTCATCGACGAGCTGCACACCATCGTCGGCGCCGGCAAGACCGAGGGCTCGATGGACGCCGGCAACCTGTTGAAGCCGGCGCTGGCTCGCGGCGAGCTGCATTGCGTCGGTGCGACGACGCTCGACGAGTATCGCAAGCACATCGAGAAGGATGCGGCGCTTGCCCGTCGCTTCCAGCCCGTGTTCGTGGATGAGCCGACGGTCGAGGACACCATCTCGATCCTGCGCGGCTTGAAGGAGCGCTACGAGCAGCACCATAAGGTGCGCGTCACCGACAGCGCTCTGGTCGCGGCGGCGACGCTCTCGAGCCGCTACATCACCGACCGCTTCCTGCCCGACAAGGCCATCGATCTCGTCGACGAGGCGGCATCGCGGCTGCGAATGCAGGTCGATTCCAAGCCCGAGGAGCTCGACAACGTCGATCGCGAGATCGTGCGTCTCAAGATCGAGGCCGAAGCGCTGAAGAAGGAGACGGACGCGGCCTCGAAGGATCGGCTGTCGCGCCTGCAGAAGGAGCTTGCCGATCTCGAGCAGCGGTCGGCCGAGCTGACGCAGCGCTGGCAGTCGGACAAGGACAAGCTCGGCCAGGCGGCGGAGATGAAGAAGCAGCTCGACGCGGCCCGCAACGACCTTGCGACGGCTCAGCGCCGGGGCGAGTTCCAGCGTGCAGGCGAGCTGACCTACGCGATCATTCCCGCCCTCGAGAAGAAGTTGACGTCGCTCGAGGAGCGCGGCGGCGACGGCCTCATGGAGGAGGCGGTGACGCCCGATCACGTGGCGCAGATCGTCTCGCGCTGGACCGGCATCCCCGTCGACCGGATGCTCGAGGGCGAGCGCGAGAAGCTCTTGAAGATGGAGGAGGCGCTGGCGAGGCGCGTCGTCGGGCAGGAGGAGGCGGTCAAGGCCGTGTCCACGGCGGTTCGGCGCGCGCGTGCGGGGCTGCAGGACCCGAACCGGCCGATCGGCTCGTTCATGTTCCTCGGGCCCACCGGCGTCGGCAAGACGGAGCTGACCAAGGCGCTCGCCGCGTTTCTCTTCGACGACGAGAGCGCGATGGTGCGCATCGACATGTCCGAGTACATGGAGAAGCACGCCGTTGCCCGACTGATCGGTGCGCCTCCCGGCTACGTCGGCTACGAGGAGGGCGGTGCGCTTACCGAGGCGGTCCGCCGCCGCCCCTATCAGGTGATCCTCTTCGACGAGGTCGAGAAGGCGCACCCGGATGTGTTCAACGTGCTCCTGCAGGTCCTGGATGACGGCCGTCTGACCGACGGTCAGGGTCGCACGGTCGACTTCAAGAATACGTTGATCATCCTCACCTCCAACATCGGCGCCGAGTACCTGGTGGCGGTGAAGGACGGCGGCGACATGAAGCAGGCCCGCGAGTACGTGATGGCGGAGGTGCGCACCAAGTTCCGGCCCGAGTTCCTGAACCGGCTCGACGAGATCATCGTCTTCCACCGGCTGCAGCGGACCGAGATGGGACGCATCGTCGATATCCAGATGACGCGGCTGCAGAAGCTTCTCGCCGACCGCAAGATCACACTGGTGCTCGATGACGCGGCGCGGACGTGGCTCGCCAACAGCGGATATGATCCGGCCTATGGTGCCCGCCCACTGAAGCGCGTGATCCAGAAGAGCGTTCAGGACGGCCTGGCCGAGCGTCTGTTGGCCGGCGAGATCAAGGACGGTGAAACCGTGCGCCTCGGTGTGCGGGACGGCCACATCGTGTTCGAAAGCTCGGCAGCCTTGAAAGCCGCCTGATCTGTAGGCATTTCCCGAGTTGATCGGCGTGGGCGGTTCCGCTCACGCCGTTTTTATTGAGATTGAGATATCGGGTCGTCATTTCATCTGTAGATTTTCGGCAACACTCCCTACATACCTTAAGAGATTGGGAACATTTGTGTGTGGATAAATTGTTGACCTCGCCAACACCGGACGTGACAGTCTGACGACGAGAAGCGCAGCGTCGATTGCGCCGGTTTTGTTTCGGGGAAGCAACGCTAAGAGCGGCAATCCATGCTCGCACGAAGAGACATCGCTTTTCTGCAGGACGCCGAGACGATAGCTCGGCGCTTCCGTGGCTGTGTTGTCTCCCGATCGCAATCTTCGATGCGCGTGGACGCTTCGGGGTCCGACGGCTTCAAAATTGCACTTTACACAGACGGCGCCAGCTTCGCGGTCTCGCTCGGCGAATGGTCGGAGGAGTTTCTCGACAGCGACGAGGCCTTGCAGCTGTTCGAGGCCGCCATGTCGGGCGAGGCTCGGCTGCGCGTGACGTGCCTCGCCTCCCGGCGTTGGCGCTGGACGCTCGAGCGGCGCGGCGAGGACGGCCGGTGGGTGCCTTACAGCACGGTCGGCCATGTCGTTTGGCGGTTCTGGGGGCGGCAATCGGTCGAGCTGCTCAGCAACGATTTCGTGCCGCGCTCTCCATCTTGATGCAGTTGCGGCCGGCGTGCCGGCCGACGATCATTGCGCCGCGCGAAGAGCGGCGGCGGCTTTTGCGTGGCCCATCTCGACGCCCAGGGGCGCCCTGACGTCTCGGCCCACCGTCGTGGCGAGCGCCGCATCGAGGTCCGGATAGCGAAAGACGAACCCCGTGCCGAGCGCCCTCGCCGGCACCACGCGCTGGCTGGCGAGCAGGATTTCGCGCCCCATGTCGCCGAGCACCAGACGCAGCGGCGCTGCGGGAATGAGCAGCACCGCCGGTCGTCCGAGTGCCCGTCCGAGTGCCGTCGTGAAGTCCGTATTGCGCACCGGCGACGGCGCCGAAGCGTTGAGGGGGCCTGCGATGTCGTCGCGCGCGATGGCATGCGCGACGAGACGCACCACGTCGTCGCGATGGACCCAGCTCATCCACTGCCGGCCGGAGCCGATGCGTCCGCCGAGGCATAGGTCGAACGCGGGCAGCATCCGGGCGAGGAAGCCGCCCGTGTGGTCGATGACGAGGCCGATGCGCAGCGCAACGACGCGGACGCCTTTGGCCTCGAGCCGCGCCGCCGCCGCTTCCACCGCGGCGCACGAGCGGTGTGCGAAGCCTTGGCTGTTGTTGTCGGTGGGGCGGTCGGCTTCCGTGAGTGGCTGGGCGCCGCCCTCTCCGGGGAAGCCGATGGCGCTGGCTGCGACCAGGACTTTCGGCGGCACGTGGAGTCGCGCCACCAGTGTCTCGATGGCCCGTGCCGTCTTGAGTCGGGAGCGCAGGATTCGATGCCGGTTACGGCGCGTCCACGGCGCATCGGCGACCGGCGAGCCGGCGAGGTTCACGATCGCGTCGATGTGTGTGCCGCTCGCGATCTGATCGAGGCTGGTCACGAGCGTGACCGGCGCGGCGAGCGACGAGGCCTTCTCCCGATTGCGCACGAGCGCAACGACATCGTGTCCACCAGCCGCCAGGGCCTCGGCCAGCCGGCTGCCGATGAAACCCGTGGCGCCTGTGACGAGAATTCGCCGCGGCGCCGCGCCGAGCGCCTCGACCAGCGGAGAGGCCGGCGCCTGCACCAGCCGTGCCGCGCGGCGCGAGGCGAGCCAGTCCCGCGTCCCGAAAACAGCGACCGCAAGGCCGGCCAAGGTCAGCAACCCGCTCAAGTAGCCCCGCGCGACGAGATCGAGGCCGGTCGGCTCCGCGCTCCACGCCCACAGCATCGGACCGACGAAGGCGAGGATCGCGCCGTAGTTGACGGCGAGCAGCGTATGCGTGACGCGCTCGGTTCCGGGCAGCCGCCGCGACAGGTCCTCCTCGACGAAATCCCACAGTGTGATCACCACCTCGACGGCGAGCACGGCCAGCACTGCGACGGCGAGCGTGCCCCGCGGCTCGGCCCATGCGGCGAGCAGGAACAGCAGCGCATAGAAGCCGTTGCGCACCGCGTGGAGCCGTAGCTCCTTCCGCGCACTCGCATGCCACGCGAGCCGCTCGGTCATCTCGTGGTGGTAGATCGTATCGAAGGCGCCCATCGCGATCTGCAGCGTGATCAGGACGGCCAGAAGCTCGCTGGTCATGACTCAAACCTCCTCGAAATGCGCGACCTGCTCGACCAGTCGTCCCAGCCGGGGATGGACCAGCTCGAGGCTGAAGGCGAAGACTCCTCCGCCGAGGTCGCGGTGGGTAATGGTGCAGGCCCCGGGCGACAGCCAGCGCGGAATGCGAAAGCGGCGGGTCCCGAGCGCTACGTCGTAGCCGGCGCTGCGGAAGACGAGACAGCCCGCCTCGGCGTGGAGCGTGAGGCGCATGATGAGTCCATGGCCGAGGTACTCCTCGAGGCCGGTCGGCCCGCAGAAGCGCTTCACAGAGTTGATGGTCTGGGGAAAGCGGCCAGGGCGGGCGTAGGTGCGTGTCCAGACCTGGCCGCCGAGCTCCGGCGCCTCGGTGACGAGCACGGTTGCGGCGCCGGTCGCGCCGTCGCTCTCGGGCAAGGGTCCGCCGGCGAGCCGCGCCACCCAGGCGAGCAGGCGTCCGGCGCGCGACAGTCGCGTCTCGACCACGCGGCCCCGGTAGAGCCGCATGGCGCCGGGAGCGAGGTGCCGGGAGAAGCGCCGACGAACGACGTCGGGCAGGGTGCTCCAGGCGGCCCGGCCCAGCAGCTCGCGGAAGCGCGAGTCCTCCGTGGAGTGAGGCAGGGGCTCGGCCAGCTGGAAGTCCAAAGCGCGGAGCATGTCGGTCACGGTCGCCACTTGGTCGGCGCGATGCATTGCATTTCTGACAATCATTTCAGTCATGACAGAAACATCCTCCCAAAAAAGGGGGCGCGACCTAGCCGCGCCACTTCTGATCGTTGTCGGCGGAGTCCTTGGTTCCTGTGCCGATGTCGCCCTTGCCGATGTCGACTTTACCCATGTCGCCCTTGATCGGCAGGAACCGCAGGATGGCGCTGCCGAGGCGCATCAGCATCATCAGCTTCGTGCGCGGCACCCGGCGCATATCGGTTGCCCACTTGTCGATCATCTCGACGAATGACAGCATCGCGGCAATGCGCTCCTTGGCTTTCGGGTCCATGAAGCGATCCGACTCGGCCTCGGCCATGCAGGCTTTCAACGTCGTCATGGTCGGGTCCAGCTCTCGCGCCTTTCGGCCCTCCGCAATCCGGGTCACCATTTCCCAGAGGTCGGCCTCCGCCTCGAAGAAGTCCCGGCGATCGCCCAGCACTTGCACGCGCCGGATCAGTCCCCAGCCGATCAGCTCCTTCAGCGAGTTCGACACGTTCGACCGGGCGAGCGACAGCGTCTCGGCGATGTCCTCGGCCGGGAGCGGGTGGCCCGAAAGGTAGAGGAGCGCGTGGATCTGCCCGATGGAGCGGTTGACGCCCCATGTGGCTCCCATCTCCCCCCAGTGCAGCACGAACCGCTGCACGGCCGGGGGCATCGGGGCTTTATGTACTGTCATTTCTGTCATGAGAGAAATATAGCTGATCCTGGCGCAGTCGTCTATGCCTCGTTCTTGATCCAAGTCAGGACTTCGGCGCGCCGCTTGCCGCCACCTTTCGGCGCAGCCGCCGGACGGCGAATGACGCACGCTGCGCCATACGCTAACGCACATGTCCGGACATGAACCGCTGCACATCGCAGCTCGAGGACGACACCGATGGCGAAAAAGCGCGAGATGACCCTGATCGGGTTCATGCAGGCCCAGAATTGCTCGAACTACATCGGCTCATGGCGCCATCCCCAGTCGGCGACCGATTTTCTCACGCCGCAGTACTACCAGCGCATCGCGCACACGCTGGAGTATGGCAAGTTCCACCTGTGCTTCTTCGACGACCGCCTCGCCATGCCGGACATCCTTGGCAACGACCACAAGGAGGCTGTTCGCAACGGTGCCCGCGTCGTCAAGATGGACCCCGTCACGCTGCTTGCGTGCATGGGCATGGTGACAAAGCACCTGGGCCTCGGCTCCACCTACTCGACGACGTACTACCAGCCGTTCCACGTCGCTCGCGTGATGTCGACTCTCGACCTGATGACCTCCGGCCGCGCCGCCTGGAACGTCGTCACCTCGCTCAACGACAGCGAGGCCCACAACATGGGCCAGGTGAGCCATGTCGAGCATGATCTCAGGTACGACATGGCCGACGAGTTCATGGAGGTGGTGCTCGGCCACTGGGACACCTGGGAGGACGACGCCTTCGTCGTCGACAAGGCAACGGGCCACTTCGCCGACGGCGAGAAGGTGCACCGGCTCGAGCACAAGGGAAAATGGTTCTCGTCGAAGGGCCCGTTCACGGTCCCCCGCTCGGCGCAGGGTCGCCCGGTCGTCATCCAGGCCGGCCAGTCGGGCCGCGGGCAGGCGTTCTCGGCGCGCTGGGGCGAGCTCGTGTTCTGGGTGCTTCCGAACCTCGAGATCGGCAAGCGCACCTACGACAGCTTCAAGGCCATGGTCGCCAAGGAAGGCCGCGATCCGGCGAGCGTTGCCGTGGCGCCCGCCGTCTACGTCGTCCCTGGCGAATCCAAGGCCATGGCCGAGGACAAGATGGCCTTCATCGATCAGCTCGCGAAGCCGGTCGACGGTCTTGCGCTGCTTTCCGAAGCTCTGAACTTCGATTTCTACTCGAAGCCGATGGACAGCTCCTTCTCGGACGAGGAGCTCGCGGGCGTGAGCGGGCTGCGCGCCATCATCGACCGCGTGACGGCGCTCTCCGGCAAGAAGAACCCGACCATCCGCGACTTCGTGCAGTTCTCGAGCCGTGGCACCGTGCGCGAGTTCCCGCGCTTCGTCGGAACACCGAAGGAGATCGCCGACGGCCTCGAGGAGTGGTTCGGCACGTGCTGCGACGGCTTCGTGGTGGCGGCGACGCACATTCCGGGCGCCTACGAGGACTTCGTTCGCCTCGTCGTGCCGGAGCTGCAGCGGCGCGGGCTGCACCAGAAGGACTACAAGGGCACGACGCTACGCGAGAACCTCGGCCTGCCGAAAGCCGAGCGCGGTGACTGGCGCCCCAGGGCGTGAGCGAGAGCCCGCAGCATTGCGAACCAATGGCGTCTGGCCTTAGCCTGACGCCGACGGCAGGGGGCCCGGCGGCCCCGCGCCGGCTGTGCCTGTTGCAGGCTCGGCCAGATACCGGTCAATCGCGGGAGCCGACAGATGGACGCCGCCAAGTTCAAGAGCCTCATGCGCCATCAGGCGGGCGCAGTCACGATCATCACCGTAGGCAAGCCGGGCAACCGCACGGGGCTCACCGCCACGGCCATGTGCTCGCTGTCCGACACGCCGCCCTCGGTGCTCATCTGCGTTAATCGCAACGCGAGCGCACATACCCCGATCCGGGCCGAGCGGTGTTTCGCCGTCAATCTGCTGGCGCTGGAGCACTTCGACCTCGCCAAGCGCTTCTCGACCAAGATCGTCGAGGGCGAGGCGCGCTTCGACAAGGACGCCTGGGAGACGCTCGCCACGGGCGCGCCGGCGCTCAGGGGCGCGCTCGCCACCCTCGACTGCGAGCTGGCCGACGAGCACGAGTTCCAGACGCACTCGATTTTCATTGGCCGCGTGCGGGACGGTCGCTTCCGTGAGGACGCCCAGCCGCTCCTCTATTTCCGCGGCGACTTCTGGGACGTGAAGGGGCGATAGGAACGGCGCATGGGGCAGCAGTTTCCGTCGATCTCGGACAAGCACCGCGAGCTCATCGAGCGCCAGCGCATGTTTTTCGTGGCGAGCGCCGGCACGACCGGTCGTGTCAACGTCTCGCCGAAGGGGCTCGATTGCCTGCGGGTGCTCGGGCCAAACGAGGTCGCCTACCTCGACTGCACAGGCAGTGGCAGCGAGACGAGGGCCCATCTCGTCGCGTCCGACGACAGGCGGCTGACCATCATGCTCTGCGCCTTCGAGGGCGACCCGGTGATCCTGCGTCTCTACGGCCAGGGCCAGTCGCTGATGCGCGGCACGCCCGAGTACGCGGCGCTGATCGGTCGCTTCGACGAGATGCCGGGCGCGCGCCAGATCGTCCGGCTGGCTGTCGACCTCGTGCAGACGTCGTGCGGCATGGGCGTGCCACTGTTCGAGTACAAAGGGCAGCGCGACAGCCTGGTCAGGTATTGGGTCCGTCAGGGGACCGAGGGCCTCAAGAAATACTGGGGCCTGAAGAATACGCGGAGCATCGACGGCAAGCCCACTGAGTTCCAGCCAGAGACGATGGCGGCTCCGCGCGAGTGACCGCTGATCTTCGGCGCCCACATTGGCTTTGTTCCTTGATGCACCGTCCGGTGTGGGCGCGCTAAGCTCGCCGCCGCGTGCCGCCGGCGCTTGCCAGGGCATGCCCATAACCAGGAGGAAGCCCATGTCCGAATTTCTGTTGAGCCGGCGCACCGCACTGCTCGGAGCCGGCGCCGCTGCGGCGACCGCGATGGCCGGTTTGAGCGTTCCGTCCGCTTTCGCCAAGGCGCCGCCACTCAAGACGCAGGTGCCCTACTGGTACCGCTTCAACCACGGCACCATGCAGGTGACGATGGTCTCCGATGGGCCTCTGCCGCTCGGCGATCCGGGTGGAGCCTTCCTTGGGGCGACCAAGGAGGAGATCGGCAAGTTGCTGACCGACAACTACCTGCCGGCCAACAACATCGTGCTCGAGCAGAACTCCCCGGTGGTCAACACTGGCAAGAACCTCGTGCTTTTCGACACCGGCATGGGCACCCAGAAGATGTTCGGGCCGACGACGGGCCGGCTGCTGCAGAGCCTGCGGGAGGCCGGCATCCGGCCCGCCCAGATCGACAGTGTCGTGATCACCCACGCCCACATCGACCATATCGGCGGCATGGTCGACGCAAGGGGTAGGCGTCTTTTCCCGAATGCCACCGTCTACATCAGCCAGGCCGATTTCGACTTCTGGACCGACGACAAGGACCCGAAGAAGCTCAAGGACTTCGTGGTCCATGCGCGCAAGAACCTGCTGCCCTATCGGGATCGCATCAAATTCATCAAGGACAACGAGGAGTTCCTGCCGGGCATCACCGCCATGTCAGCGCCGGGGCACACGGTCGGCCACACCATGTTCATGCTTTCGAGCGCCGGCAAGCAGCTCTGCTTCATCGGCGACCTGACACATCATCAGGTGCTCCTCGTGGAGCGCCCGCGCCTCGAGTTCGCCTACGACACCGACCCCAAGCAGTCGGCTCAAACGCGGGTGAGGATGCTCGATCTGTTCGCCAAGGACAAGATTCCGGTGATCGCCTATCACTTCCCATGGCCGGGCTACGGGCACATCTCGAAGCACGGCGACGGCTTCCGCTATCACGCCGCGCCGATGGAGATCGTCCAGGTTCCGCCTAAGAAGGAGGCCAAGCCCGCCGAGCCTGAGAAGGCACCTGCGGCCCCGGCCAAGAAGAGCTGACGCGACGGCAGCACCGAGAGGTCCCGATGCGCTTGATCACCTGGCTCGTCGGGGCCGCCATTGCAGTGTTGATCGCCTGGTCGACCCCCCATGTCTGGGCGATCAGGTCGCAAGCGCTCAAGGAGGGTCGGCTGCTCGCGGCCCTCGGGGCTGCGAAGAAGCCGCAGGGCGCCATCACGGTCAGGGCGTTCGTGGCGACTGGAGCCGGCGGCTATCAGGGGCCGCTCGCCGCTGTGGACCCGGGGCTCGTTGCGGAGCTGAAGCCGTTTCCCGTCATTCTGAGCCTGGCTGGCTGTGGATGGGCACACGATACGCAGGATCTCCCGAAGCGCTTTGTGCTGCTCTCTGCGCATGAGGATCCGGAGCGCCTGCAGCGACCGATCCTTCCCAGGGCTTGCAGCGATCGTGACGCGGTTGCCATTCGCCGGGCGTTGTCCGAGCAGCTCGATGTCCTCGTGGCCGAGGTCGGTCGCCATCCGTGGCTCGATCACACCCGGGTCGTGCTTCGGGCAAGTGGAGAGGCGGGTCCTCTCGCGGCGGCCTACACCGGAAAGTTGAGCGGTCGCGTGATCGTCGATGAGCCGTGCCTCGTGCGGTGGCAGACGATCGAGAATGGGGCGCCGATGGTGCTCTTGTTCAGCGCGCCGGCCGCGCGTGCGCAGAGGCCGGCAACCACGATCGCGCCGTTCGATTGCAGGCCGCTCCCCCGTCCGGCGTTTCCCGCGGGCGTCGCGGTCGCCGAGTTCAAGAGTTGGCCCGGTCCTCCCGTCCCGATTTCGTCCGAGATGAGCGACACCCGCCGCAAGGCGTTTGCGGCATTTCTGCGCTGAGCCCGAACCGGACGCGTGCTCCCGGCCGACCCGGGGCTGTCCTCCGGGTCAGCCCTTGCGCTTGAACGGCGCCATGCCTTCCCGGGCCAGCTCGTCGGCGCGCTCGTTCTCGTCGTGGCCAGCGTGGCCCTTCACCCAGTGCCATTCGATGTCGTGGCGGCGGCGTGCCTCGTCGAGTCGCTGCCACAGCTCGGCATTCTTGACGGGCTTCTTGTCCGCGGTCTTCCAGCCGTTGCGCTTCCAGCCGTGAATCCACTTTGAGATGCCGTCCTTGACGTAGTTGCTGTCGGTCCACAGCGCCACCTTGCACGGCTTCTTCAGCGCCTCGAGCGCCGAGATGGCGGCCATCAGCTCCATGCGGTTGTTGGTGGTCGCCGCCTCGCCGCCGTTGAGCTCCTTGCGGTGGCCGCCCGAGACGAGGATGGCGCCCCAGCCGCCCGGCCCCGGGTTCCCCGAGCAGGCGCCGTCCGTGTAGACGACGACTTCCGGCCTGCTGCTGTCGTCACTCATCTGGTCAGGCTGCCTTCTTCGACGCAATGGCTCGCCAGACGGGCGATACGCTTCGCCAGCCGCGGGGAGCAGGCTTTCCCGCCGGTCCTCGACCCGTGGACCGGTCGCCCAGCGACGGGTCCCATCACGCGCCCCCTCGCGCGCCGGCGCTGTCCGCGGTTGCGAGGCCATACTCGGCGGCCGAGGCGACCGCCTGATGGAACGCGAGCCGCCGGACATACTCCCCCGGATCCTTGCGCTTCACGAGTGCATCCGGTGGCGTATTGATCCAGTCGTAGGCCCGCGTCAGCAGGAAGCGCAACGCCGAGCCGCGCGCGAGCACCGGCAGAGCCGCGCGCTCCGGCCCGGTGAGCGGTCGTACTGAATCGTAGCCTCGAAGCAGGGCCTGGCCCTTGGTCATGTTGAAGGCGCCGTCGCCCTCGAAGCACCACGCGTTGAGGCACACGGCCACGTCGTAGGCGAGCGCGTCGTTGCACGCGAAGTAGAAATCGATGAGGCCCGACAGCCTGTCGTGCAGGAAGAACACGTTGTCGGGAAAGAGATCGGCGTGGATGACGCCCTCCGGCAGTCCGTGCGGCCAATGCTGATCGAGATGGGCGAGCTCGCCCTCGATCAGCGCGCCGAGCCCCGGACGAATCTCGTCGGCGCGCGCCGAGAACCGCTTGAAGAGTGGGCGCCAGTCGGCAATGCCGAGGCCATTGCGGCGCCGCACCTGGAAGTCGGCGGCGGCCAGATGCAGCCGCGCCAGCGCCTCACCCACCTCTCGGCAGTGCTCTGCGCTCGGGCGGCGCACCGACAGGCCTTCGAGGAATGTAACGAGCGCCGCCGGCCGGCCGGCGAGCTCGCGCAGATTGCGGCCGGACCTGTCGCGCACCGGCGTCGGGCAGTTGAGGCCGCGCGCCGCCAGATGCTCCATGAGTCCCAGGAAGAATGGCAGCTCGGCCGGCTCCACCCGTTTCTCGTAGAGCGTGAGGATCAGCCAGCCGAGCGACGTCTCGACCAGATAGTTCGTGTTCTCGACGCCCTCGGCGATCCCCTTGAAGGAGATCACCTCGCCGAGCCCGTAGCTCTCGACGAACGCCGCCAGCTCCTCGTTGCCGACCTCGGTGTAGACCGCCATCCGGCCGTGCTCCCGTATTTAGCGGCTGTCACTCGGCGGCGGGCGCGTCGCGCAGCTCCCGTGGCACGTTGAAGGCGATCCGCTCCTCCGCCGTCCGCACCTGCTCGAGCGTCACCCGATACCGCTCGCCGAGCGCCGCGATGATCTCGTCGACCAGCACCTCGGGCGCCGAGGCCCCGGCGGTGATTCCGAGCGTCGCGAAACCCGCGAGCTAGTCCCACGGCAGGTCTGTCGCCCGCTGGACTA
>JBFWQN010000037.1:0-18336 GCA_050249405.1 Hyphomicrobiaceae bacterium
ATGAAGCCGGAGACCAAGCCAGTCGCGGCTGTACCGGTGGGCACGATCTACACCTGCCCGATGCATCCCGAGATCCGCCGGGAGGGGCCGGGCTCGAGCCCTATTTGCGGCATGGCACTTGAGCCCGAGCTCGCCTCGGAAGATAGCGCCCCCAATCCCGAGCTCGCCGACAAGACGCGGCGCTTCTGGATTGGTCTTGCTCTCGCGCTGCCTGTCTTTGCCCTCGAAATGGGCGGGCATCTGACAGGACTCCATCAGTGGCTTGGTCAGCAGAAGTCCAACTGGATTCAGCTGGTTCTGGCGACACCGGTCGTGCTGTGGGCCGGCTGGCCCCTCTTCGAGCGCGGTTGGAAGTCGCTCAAAACGCGCAATCTCAACATGTTCACGCTGATTGCTATGGGCACCGGCGTCGCGTGGGTCTACAGCGTCATTGGCACCTTCTGGTCAGGCGTGTTCCCGGCTTCAATGCGAGGCCATGACGGCTCGGTCGCCATTTATTTTGAGGCGGCGGCGGTCATCACGGTGCTGGTGCTCTTGGGGCAAGTGTTGGAGCTGAGAGCACGCGAACAGACGAGCGGCGCCATTCGCGCACTGCTGGACCTTTCGCCGAAGTTGGCAAGGCGCATCAAGGCAGATGGCACAGATGAGGAGGTCGGTCTCGATCAGGTGGTGGTCGGCGACAGCTTGCGCGTGCGCCCGGGCGAGCGCGTGGCCCTCGATGGCGTCATCCTCGAAGGCCGCAGTTCGATCGACGAGTCCCTGGTGACGGGTGAATCGATGCCCGTCACCAAAAGTGTCGGCGATAAAGTTATCGGCGGCACGATGAACCAATCGGGCGGTTTCGTCATGCGGGCCGACAAGGTCGGTCGCGATACCGTGCTCGCGCAAATTGTGCAGATGGTCGCGCAGGCACAGCGGAGCCGCGCGCCCATTCAGAGGCTCGTCGATCAGGTTTCGGCCTGGTTCGTGCCGGCCGTGATTGCCGCAGCGCTCTTGGCCTTCGTTGTCTGGTCAATCTGGGGGCCGGAGCCGCGCTATACCTACGGCTTGATTGCGGCTGTGTCCGTGCTCATCATTGCCTGCCCCTGTGCGCTCGGTCTCGCCACGCCGATGTCCATCATGGTGGGCGTGGGACGAGGTGCGCAATCCGGCGTTCTCATCAAGAGCGCGGAAGCGCTGGAGCGGATGGAAAAGGTGGACACGCTCGTCGTCGACAAGACGGGCACCCTGACCGAGGGCAAACCGAGTGTCGTCGCAATCAGGACTGTAGATGGGATCGTGGAAGCTGACCTTTTGCGGCTGACTGCGAGCCTTGAGCGGAGCAGCGAGCATCCGCTGGCAGCGGCGATCATGCGTGCCGCCAATGAGCGTGGCCTTACGCTTGGCGCTGTCGAGAATTTTGATTCCCCTGTCGGAAAGGGTGTAACCGGAGCGGTCGATGGCCGGAAGCTCGTCATTGGCAATCAGCGGATCATGTCGGAGGCGAGCATCGACACGGCCAGCCTGGGCGCTGCGGCTGATGAACTGCGCAAAGATGGCCCGACGGCCATCTTCGTGGCGCTCGATGGCAAGGCTGCAGGCATCATCGCCATCGCCGATCCCATCAAGGCAACAACGCCGGCTGCCATTGCGGCGCTGAAGGCGGCCGGCATCAAGGTCGTCATGCTCACCGGCGACAACAGCACGACGGCAGAGGCTGTGGCTGCGAAGCTTGGGATCACGGACGTCGAGGCTGAGGTCCTGCCGGAGGATAAGGGAAAGATCGTCGCCCGTTTCCGCTCACAAGGCCGGGTCGTGGCCATGGCTGGCGATGGCGTCAATGATGCGCCAGCGCTCGCTGCTGCTGACGTCGGTATCGCCATGGGCACTGGCACGGATGTGGCGATGGAAAGCGCGGGCGTGACACTGCTCCAGGGTGACCTCAACGGTATCGTCCGCGCGCGGCATCTATCGGCAGCGACCATGGCGAACATCCGGCAGAATCTCTTCTTCGCCTTCATCTACAATGCCGCCGGCGTGCCGATCGCAGCGGGTGTCCTCTATCCGTTCCTTGGCATCCTACTGTCACCGATCATTGCGGCGGCGGCCATGGCACTCTCCTCGGTCAGCGTTATCGGCAATGCGCTGCGTTTGAACCGGGTGAGGCTGTAAAGCGATGCCCGCGAAAGCAGACACCCTTACCAATTGGCCATTGGCTTTGCGTTGGTACCTGGTCGCGTCGCTTGCAGCACATTTCGCTTGGGAGGTGTTGCAGCTGCCGCTCTATACGCTGTGGTCGACGGGTACGCTGCGGCAGAAGGCCTTTGCGGTTCTGCATTGCACCTTGGGCGACGTCATGATCGCTGGGCTTGCCATTCTGGTGGCGCTGTCTTTGTTCGGGCGCACAGCATGGCCTACTGCCGGAACTCGCCGAGTTTATTTGGCAAACCTGATGCTCGGCGTCGGCTACACGATCTACAGCGAGTGGTTGAACGTCAGCGTGCGCGGCAGCTGGAGCTATGCGGAGCTGATGCCGGTCATCCCTCTAATTGGGACGGGCCTCACGCCATTCCTGCAGTGGATCATTGTGCCTACAGCCGCGCTCTGGATCGCTGTTGGTCGATCGCCCTGGCGCGATCAACCCGGCGCAGCGTGATGAACCGTTTGATTCCATAAGGGTTAATACGGCAAGAATGCGCCCATTGACGCCGAGCTTCGTATAAATATTCGTCAAGTGACATTCTACAGTCCTGGACGAAATATTCAGGATATCGGCAATATCGTTCGCGCTTTTGTTGTGAGCGCACCATTTCAGTATTTCTCGTTCTCGTACCGTCAACAATTCTCCAAGAGCGACTCCATCTTTAAGCCCCGCTTCCATGGCTTCATTCATCACACGCTGTTGGAGTTTACTTAGGTTTGCTGTTTTCATGAGGCCGGACCAGCTGAATGGACGGCGGCGGATAAGCGCAGTGCGATAGACAGGATCATGCTGCGTATAGTTCTGTTCTCCTTTCGGCATCGCTTATCGCGTGCACCAAAGCACACTAGAAAGTTGTCAGAATTCAGCTTAGAATTTCAACTGCGAAGTGTGCAATGCAAAATATAAATACTACTGCTTGCAAATGACGAGACATGCCTGAATCAATAAATTAACTCCCTTCGAAAGGTATACGCGTATTTCCAAGTGGTCGCCCTTGCGCGGCTGAACCGCGCCGGGCGTAGGGGAGCGGGAGCCTGTGCTCCCTGATGGGCTGCTCTCGGAGCCTCGGATCAGCTGATCCTCGATGCCGGGCATGGGAATCGTGGTGGTAGGCTACGATTTGGTGCGGGCGGGGGGACTTGAACCCCCACAGGCCTTGCGGCCCAACGGATTTTCTTACCACCTCAGCTTTCGCCGCCAGCAGCCGCGCGATGCGCGATGCTGTTCGTGGTCTGGACTATCCCTTCACCCTAGCCAGTTGGCCTTAGGTGCTGCCCGTCTAGTCTCTACACCTTCCCGTTGCCGGGCTTGGCTCGGGATTGCCATGTGAAAGGTTTCCCCGAGTTTGGGCAGTTCTGCATCCCCGGTTTCCCGAAGCGCACTCAATAGCTTAAGTCCGGTGCGTCTACCTATTCCGCCACGCCCGCATGGCCCAAAGGTATAGAGGCTACAACAGGAGCCGACAAGTTCGGCCCTAGGCCTCTTCCTCAACCTCGGGGGCAAGCACCTTGGCTGCCTTAGCCTTGGTTTTGCGCACGTTGATGGCGCTGGCATCGAGGCTGTTCTTGATATGGGCGGCGTAGTATTTTTCGATCATTTCGACACTAGTGCGACAGTTTTTCGCCACTTGATAGATGTCGGCCCCTTCCATCAATCTGAAGCAGATATAGGTGTGGCGAAGACTATAGGGGGTGCGCCTCTGCCCTTCCCTGTCGAGTTTCATGCCCGTTTCTTGGAGGATAGCATTGAAGATCATGTAGGGCGGGTTTGGAAACAGAAGATCAGTTGCCTCTGGTGTGTTTCTTTCTTTCAGACGTTTGAACGGCAGCACCGCGCCCGGCATGCTCTTGCAGTAGCCAACGCCCCTCTTCCCGCGCACGCTGATGACAAGAATGGTCTGCCCGGTGCCATCATCCTTCTCGATGGCAACATCCCGATACTGAAGCCGCTTAGCTTCATCAGGGCGAAGGCCCGTGTTGGCCATGAACAGCACATAATCGTGCAGCTGCTCGCACACCTTCTTGTAGCGCTTCTTCTTCGGCTTCTGCGCCCGCTCCCGCGTTGCGGTATACAGAGTCTTCCACTCTTCTGGCGAAAACCACGCGCGATGCGAGATTTTGGCGTTGGTGCGGTATGGCTCCGAGAGATCGGGCAGGTGCGCCAGCCAGCCATGCCGCAGCGCCGTCTTCAACGTTTGGCGAAGGGTGACGATCTCCTGATGGATGGTGTTGCGCGCCGGAGCCTTGCCCCGCTCGGCAACCCACGTCTCTTTGCGCCAGATGCGATACTCCTGAAGCTTCCCGGCATTGATCTCGGATAGGCCCATGTCGCCAAAGAAGGGCACGAGGTACTTGTCGAGCCGGTTCCAGTGACCATCGACATACACTTGGTTGCGCTGGCCCTCGGTGATGATTTCGTACTCGCGCCGGAACTGCTCGGCAGCGCGCTTGAAGGTCTTTTCGTTTTTGAGAACGCCTGCGCGGTCTTTCAGCTTGAGCGTCAGGTACCAGTCCTCGGCGAAGTCCTTCGCCTGTTCGAGGCTCTCACACTTGGTGCTGACCCGGTGATTTTTCCCAGCCATGAACGTTGCGCACTGCCACAACTTGCTGTGCGCACGGCGGTAGACGTGGAGCTTTCCGCCCATCAATCGATGCTGTGCCATGGAACCCTCTAACGCGTGCAACTGTGTAAGGGTTGTGTAAGGCTCTAAGGCCCCATCACATGGCTTAAATGTATGACCAACTCATTGAAATTGCAAGACCTTCGGACACGCTAAATGCTTGATGGAAATGGTTTTAAGTCCCTTGCGTCTACCTGTTCCGCCACGCCCGCCAGGGGATCGAGCCTCAGGCTCGTAGCCCGCCGCTCCGAGGCGTATCGCCCGGAAGGTGCCGGGGTCAACACCTCCTCGGGCAGGGGGCTGGGGCGAGGCGGACCAAGTCCGCCGTGCCCTGCTACCGGATCAGCGCGAGTAGAACTCGACGACCAGGTTCGGCTCCATGTGCACCGGATATGGCACGTCGGCCAGGGCCGGGATGCGCACCAGCTTCGCCGTCATCTTGGTGTGCTCGGCGTCGATATAGTCCGGCACGTCGCGCTCGGGGCTCTTGGTCGCCTCCATCACCAGCGGCAGCTGGCGTGAGGATTCCTTCACCTCGATCACGTCGCCGACGCGGCAACGATAGCTCGGAATGTTGACCCGCTGGCCGTTCACCATGATGTGGCCGTGGCTCACGAACTGGCGGGCGGCGAACACCGTCGGCACGAACTTGGCGCGATAGACGACCGCGTCCAGCCGGCGCTCCAGGAGGCCGATCAGGTGCTCCGACGTCGAGCCCTTGAGGCGCGAGGCCTCCTTGTAGACGCGGTTGAACTGCCGCTCGTTGATGTTGCCGTAGTAGCCTTTGAGCTTCTGCTTGGCCTTGAGCTGTTGGCCGAAGTCCGACACCTTCCCCGCGCGGCGCTCACCATGCTGGCCGGGGCGCGAGGCGCGGCGGTTGAGCGGGCTCTTCGAGCGGCCCCAGATGTTCTCGCCGAGGCGGCGGTCGATCTTGTGCTTGGCGCGGATGCGCTTGGTCATCTTCCGTTCCGTCTTTCTCTATGCACGGGTGGTGTGCCTCCTCCTTTAGCGGATGCAGCCGCTAGGCCGTCCGCCCGACAGACGACGCGGTTGGCGTCGCCACGAAGGCGCAAATGAAACGCGGGCCCTCTCGGACCCGCGCAATCTGCAACTAGCTGGCCGCGCTAACCGGGTCAAGCCATTTTGCACAGCCGACATCGCGCGTGGCGTCCGGCAAGCGGTCAGCCGAGGCGCTCACCGGCGTCGACGCAGCCGGCCCGGGGTGGGGCCGCGGCCGGGACGGCGGCCGCGCATCAGCCCGTCGACCTTGCGCGGATCGGTCAGCATCTCGAAGCGCAGCGCGCCAGCGGTCGGAATGGCCTCGACCAGCCGCACCTCGACCTCGTCGCCGAGGCGAAACGCCAGGCCAGAGCGCTCGCCGACGAGGGCATGCTGGTCCTCGTCGTGGTGCCAGAACTCGCGCCCCAGCGTGGAGATCGGCACGAAGCCGTCGGCCCCGGTCTCGCGCAGGCGCACGAACAGCCCCGAGCGGGTGACGCCGGAGATCCGAGCCGGAAAATCGGCCCCCGTCCGGTCGGCGAGAAAGGCCGACAGCAGCCGGTCCGAGGTCTCCCGCTCCGCCGCCATCGCGCGCCGCTCCGCCTCGGAGATGGAGCGCGCCACGTCGGAGAGGTGCGCCTCGTCCTCCTTGCGCAAGCCGTCCTTGCCGAGCTTCAGCGCGCGGATCAGGGAGCGGTGCACCAGCAGGTCGGCATAGCGCCGGATCGGCGACGTGAAATGAGCGTACCGCTGGAGATGCAACCCGAAGTGGCCGATGTTGGCCGTCGCATACTCGGCCTGCGCCTGCGAGCGCAGCACGACCTCGTTGACGAGATCGGCAACCGGCAGCTTCCGGGCCTGCGCCAGCACTCGGTTGAACTCGGCGGGACGCAGCCCTTCGCCTTTCGGCAGCTTGATGTCCAAGGTCTCCAGGAAACGGGCGAGATTGGCGAGCTTCTCTTTCGACGGCTTGTCGTGCACCCGGTAGATGCAAGGTGCGTTGTGCTGCTCCAGGGTCTCCGCCGCCGCCACATTGGCCTGGATCATCATCTCCTCGATCAGCCGATGGGCCTCGAGCCGCTCCGGAACGGTGACGCGCGCCACGCGCCCTGCCTCGTCCATGAGGATCTTGCGTTCGGGCAGATCGAGATCGAGCGGCGCGCGGGCCTCCCGGGCACGCTTCAGCGCCTGATAGGCGGCCCACAGCGGTGCCAGCGACCGCTCCATGAGCGGCTCGGCCTTTTCGCCCGGCTTGCCGTCGAAAGCGGCCTGCGCATCCTCGTAGGCGAGCTTGGCGGCCGAGCGCATCAGGCCGCGGCGGAACTGGTGGCGCCGCCTGTTGCCGTCGCGGTCGATCACGAGCGTGACGGCGAGGCAGGGCCGCGCCTCGCCCTCGCGCAGCGAGCAGAGATCGTTCGAGATGCGCTCCGGCAACATCGGCACGACGCGGTCGGGGAAATACACCGAGTTCCCCCTCAACTCCGCCTCGCGGTCGAGACGGGTGCCCGGACGGACATACGCGGCGACATCGGCGATGGCCACCGTGACGATGAAGCCGCCGGGGTTGCGCGGATCGGTATCCGGCACCGCGGCCACCGCGTCGTCGTGGTCGCGAGCGTCCCTCGGATCGATGGTGAGCAGCGGGATGTCGGTAAGGTCGGTGCGGTCGTCGTCCTCGAGCGCCGGCAGGTGTGCCACCTCGCGCAGCACCACCTCCGGGAACTCGTCGGGGATGCCATGGGCATGCACCGCAATGAGACTGATCTGGCGCTGGTCGCGAGGATTGCCGAGCGCCTTGGCGACCCGGGCCTCGGGCACGCCCCCGCTATGGCGCGAGAGAATGTCGAACCGCACCAGATCGCCGTCGGCGGCATCCCCCTCGCCCCCGTCGCGCACGGGCCAGGTCTTCAGGTCGCGGCGGTCGATCGGGTCGATGGTGCCGCCGCCGCGCGCGTGCTTGCGGAAGATGCCGAGCAGGAGCCTCTTCTCGCGCGGTAGCTTCTTGATCGGCTCGGCCTCGTGGAGGTAGCCGTGAACATCCGCTGTCTCGAGCCGCTCGATGCGAGCGAGAATGCGATCGCCGACACCCATCGCCATGTCGCTCTCGCGGCGGCGACCCTTCGGCGACAGGACAAGGATGCGCGGCCGCTCGCCGGCGTCCTCCTCCCAGGCGACGGGCTGCGCCACGAGCTCGCCCTCGGCGTCGCGGTCGATGATCTCGAGCACAGCGACGGCCGGCACCTGGCCATGGCGCTTCAGCGCCTTGCGGTTGCCGACGAGCGCGCCCTCGGAGGCCATCTCGGCCAGCAGCGTCTTCAGCCCGATGCGATCGCCGCCCTTGATGCCGAAAGCCTTGGCGATCTCGCGCTTGCCGACTTTGCCCTGTGCCCCCTCGACGAAGCGCACGATCTCGTCGCGGCTCGGTAGGCCTCCCGCGCGGGCAGCATCGTTGTGGGCGGAGGGGGCCTTGCGCGGCCCCCCTTTGCGCGGCTTTGCCATGACGGACGTGACTACCAGCTTTGCACGGACAGCAACAGCGCGATGCGCCGAACGTTCCCTGTGGCGATGCGGCTCGCGGTTTCGGTTGGCCCGCCGTCGCGCCTCTGCTTTTCTCGCGCGCCAACGCAAGACAGAGGAATGACGCGATGTCCGAGAGCTATGACAAGGGTCTGAAGCTGCGCAAGGAGGTTCTGGGCGAGGCACACGTCGCGCGCTCGATGGCCTCCGCCGACGAGTTCACCAAGCCGGTGCAGGATCTCGTCACCGAGCTCGGCTGGGGTGCGTTCTGGACGCGGCCGGGCCTCACGCGCAAGGAGCGCAGCCTGATCACCATGGGCATCCTCGCTGCGCTGGGCCGCAGTCACGAGCTGTCGGTGCATGTCCGCGGCGCCGTCAACAATGGCTGCACGCCGGAGGAAATCCGCGAGGCGCTGATCCACGTCGGCTGCTACGCGGGCTTCCCGGCGACGCTCGAGGCGGTTCGCGTGGCCAAGGGTGTGCTCGACGGACTGGCCGGCAAGACGGCGTGAGTCGCAGCACCGGCCGGACCGGCGACGTCGCGGCAGAGCGCTTGTCGTGTGAGCGTCCCTGTCCACGGCATTGCCGGTACGTCCGGGGCGCGATAGCCTCGGGCGATGTCGCGTGTGTCTGCACAGTTTCGATCGACTGTCGGTCTGGGCCTCATGCTGCTGGCCGGGATGGCAGCACTGACGGCGGCTGCGGCCCAAGAGGCCAGGGCGCCCCAGCTCCCCACGGCCGAAACCCCGGCATGGCCGTCGTCGCCTTATCACAACCGGGTCGATGGCGACGGCAATGTCATTCCTTGTCGCTGCCGCTTCGACGGGCGCGAGTTCCGTCTGGGCGAGCTGGTTTGCATGGCGACGCCGGAAGGGGTGGTGCTGGCGCGCTGCGACCTGATGCTGAACAACACGTCCTGGGTGCCGACAACCACGCCCTGCGTCGTCGGGCTCGGCACCGTCAGGGCCGGCATGCTGGCCCGCGTCGGCTTGCCGGAGCATCGCTCTCCGGTCGATGAGCAATCGCGCCCGGCGCTTCGGGACGCTCCCACGCTGGAAAGAGCCATGAACGACGAAGGCCTCGCCTTGCCGGCGAGGCCTCCGATCGTGACGGGTCTGCAGCCTACTTCTTGGCCGGTGCACCCTTGGCCGCGGCGGCCGCCTTCTTGATGTCGGAGATGCACTTCTTGCGGAACTTCGTGCGCTCCTTCCCGTGCAGCCCTTTCGCGTCGGCCTGCGCCGAGCACTCGATGCCTTCCGGCGTGGAGGCCTTCTTGGGGACGCCCTTGGCCTTGGTCGCGTCCGCCTTCGGCGCTGCCGCCGGCGGAGCCGTCACGGCCTTGGGAGCTGCGGCCGGGGGCGCCTGCGGTGTTGTCTGGGCACTGGCCACGCTCGCCGTGACCAGCAATGCGGCAACGCCGATCGAAAGCTTGGAGAGGAATCTCGTCATATAGCCCTGCCAGTGGTTTGCGGCTTCGCGCCCGGCTCGCAGTACGCGAATCGAGCGCAAACTATTCCTATCACAGCCACACTACTCCGCGGCAAGACGGCTCAGAGCCCTTTCCCTCAGGACTTTGCTTTCCAGATCGGCATCGCGAAGCTTCGCCTTCACGAGATCGCCGATGCTGACGATCCCAGCGATCCGGGCGCCATCCAGCACGACGGCATGGCGGAAACGGTCCCAGGTCATGCGGTGCATGAGGTCGGTGACGCCATCGTCGAGGTGCAGGCCGGCGGCGGCGCGCGCATCACGTCAGTAACGCTGAGGGCGAGGGCCTTGGGGCCCGACCTTGGATGCGACGTGGTCGAGCAACCTCGTGTCCAACGGCCGAGAGGCTGGCTCATTTCTGCTCGAGAGATTTGCGAGCTACAAGTGCAAGGACGGCGGCCACTTCCTAGCAAGGCCACGGTCACGATGGACAGTGCCCCCACCTCCTGCATCCGTCGAGTTCTCGACGGGGCCATCGGCTGCCAATACAAGACAATCCACGGCAGCCAACCGAAGTCGGGCAGCTATTTCGACCAGTAGCTCAACGCCGGCTATATCCACTCAGCACCGGAATGCATGTGGCGATCCCATCAGTCAGATGAGCCTGCCATTGATGACGTTGAGGCCTCGCTATGGGTTCCCTCAGCCGGCCCCACGACGGTTGGCTTCGCGCGCGTCGTCGCTCCCATCTACGTCTCGCGGAAGCGGTGCATTCTCGGGGCGTCCGACCCCCTCGCTCCCGGGGGGCTTCCACGCGCGGAGTGTGAATGACGTGAGATCAGCTATCGTCTCCTCTGCCGTCGTCCAGACAAGGCCCGCCTCAGGCGGGCATTCGTCCAGGCCCGAGAAGTGGATGCCGGGCTCGATGTGAGTCCAGCCACCCCGTTCCGAGTAGCCTTTGCCGATCAGGCCGACCGAGGAGATCCCGCACGCCAGATCGTAACCCCAGCGCGCATAGGCGACACCTCGCAGCATGCGAGACAGCACGCCCGCGAGTTGCAGTTTGCGCACGCTCGGATGCAGCCATACTGCGCCCCCATAGGCCACCCGGCCTGCGATCGAGGCGGCGGTAGCCGAGGTTACACGACAAGCGCCCCCGGCGGGGGCCATGCAGCTCGGATCTGCATAGAGGAGGCGCAGACTCTCGGCCTCGGCTTTGAAGCTCGTCGTTTGCCATGAGAAAAGCTTCACGGCCCCCGCGGTGACCACAACACCGCTCCGGTCGACACCGAGCAGGGCGAAGGCGGTGTCCTCGTCGACGATGCCGTTCCGTGCGACGAAGGTTGAGTTCAACGGTTTCCAGCTGTCTCTGTTCGCCCTATTGGCCTGCAATAGCTCCGCGAACGTTGCAAAGAAGAGATCAATTCCCTTGGCCGAGAACTCGGCATCGACGGCGATCAGGAAGCGGGCCAAGGCCTCTGCCGGCCCGTGATCAATTCGAATTCCCTTAATGAATGGTGTTCGACCACTCTCGGCGGTTTCCGCCGGAGAGCGGAGGATTTGGACCGACGTCGCGCGGCCAGCAATGGACTCCATCGTCAACTCCCACGGTTGGTAATCCGTGGAATGATATCACCCCCCGACCTGGAGATGGGAAAGCTGCAGGTCCGTGCAAGGAGAGGCGCGCGGCGGCGCAGTGTCGCTCACGCAGCTTTGCTCCCGCCACGCGATGTGCCTGCCGCGACCCGCTGGCCCTTTGCCCGAGGCTCGCGCTGGGCCATATTCCGCGCATGGCCCGCACTCCCAGAGACACCACGCCCAAGGCCCGGCCGTCGCGCGGCAGGAGCGGTAAGCCGACCGCGCCGCCCGGAGAGACCGAGGCCGGCACGCCCGCCACGGCCCCAGGCCGCGCGCGTCGCGCCCCGCTGCCGCCCGTCACGACTGCTCCGTCCGGCTTCGGCGAGGCGCCACAGCCGGAGCTCACGCCGACAGGCCCCCTCACGGAACGGCCGAGCGTGGTGGAGCGGCTGTTGGCCCTCGGAGCGGTGCCCGCGACGCCTCCCGCCACGACCAAGACGCAGCTTCCCGCCTTGCGTCAGGTGAAGCCGAGACCCGAGGACTTCTCTCCTTCGGCCGGACTGAATGCCCTGCTGGCAAAGCCCGACGAGCGGTCGGAGCGGGCGAAGGAGCTGATTGCACGCCAGCCGATGATGGCGACGCATCCGCTGGTGGCGGGAACGCTGCCGGAGTTCACGCCGCACCGCCCGCCACGGCCCGAGAAGTCGGAAGGCGGCATCCGCTTCGAGATCGTCTCGGACTTCGAGCCCAAGGGCGACCAGCCGAATGCCATTCGCGAGCTGGTGGCGGGCGTTGTCGGCCACGAGCAGAATCAGGTGCTGCTCGGCGTCACGGGCTCGGGCAAGACGTTCACGATGGCGCATGTCATCGCCGAGACGCAGCGTCCCGCCCTGATCCTGGCGCCCAACAAGACGCTCGCGGCCCAGCTCTACGGCGAGTTCAAGAGCTTCTTTCCGAACAACGCTGTCGAGTATTTCGTATCCTACTACGACTACTACCAGCCGGAGGCCTACGTCCCGCGCACTGACACCTATATCGAGAAGGAAGCCTCCATCAACGAGCAGATCGACCGCATGCGGCACGCGGCGACCCGCTCCCTGCTCGAGCGCGACGACGTCATCATCGTGGCCTCGGTCTCGTGCATCTACGGCATCGGCTCGGTCGAGACCTATACGGCCATGACCTTCGCGGTGCAGGTGGGCGAGCGGCTCTCCCGCGACCAGTTGCTCGCCGATCTCGTGGCTCTCCACTACCGGCGCAACGACGGCAACTTCCACCGCGGCACCTTCCGTGCCCGTGGCGATACGGTCGAGCTGTTCCCGGCCCATTTGGAGGATCGCGCCTGGCGCTTCTCGTTCTTTGGCGACGTCATCGAGGCGATCACCGAGTTCGATCCGCTGACCGGCCAGAATTCCGATGACCTGAAGCTGGTGAAGATCTACGCCAACTCGCATTACGTCACCCCCAAGCCGACGCTGCAGCAGGCCATCAAGGCCATCAAGACGGAGCTCAAGCAGCGGCTCGAGGAGCTGTATGCGGCCGGCAAGCTGCTGGAGGCGCAGCGCCTCGAGCAGCGCACGACCTTCGACATGGAGATGATGGAGGCGACGGGCTCGTGCGCCGGCATCGAGAACTATTCCCGCTATCTGACTGGCCGGCAGCCCGGCGATCCGCCGCCGACGCTCTTCGAGTATCTCCCCGACAACGCCCTCGTATTCGCCGACGAGAGCCACGTCACGGTGCCCCAGATCGGCGGCATGTTCCGCGGCGACTACCGGCGCAAGGCGACGCTCGCCGAGTATGGCTTTCGCCTTCCCTCTTGCATGGACAACCGCCCGCTCCGCTTCGAGGAATGGGACGCCATGCGTCCGCAGTCGGTCTACGTCTCCGCGACGCCCGGCGACTGGGAGATGGAGCAGACCGGCGGCACCTTCGTCGAGCAGGTCATCCGGCCGACCGGCCTCGTCGATCCGATGGTGGAGATCCGCCCGGCGCGGGCCCAGGTCGACGACCTCCTCGACGAGGTGCGGCAGGTGGCGAGGAAGGGCTATCGCACGCTGGTCACGACGCTGACGAAGCGGATGGCCGAGGACCTCACCGAGTACCTGCACGATAACGGCATCCGCGTCCGCTACATGCACTCCGATATCGAGACGCTGGAGCGCATCGAGATCATTCGTGACCTTCGGCTCGGCGCCTACGACGTGCTGATCGGCATCAACCTGCTGCGCGAGGGCCTCGATATCCCGGAGTGCGCCCTGGTTGCCATTCTCGACGCCGACAAGGAGGGCTTCCTGCGCTCCGAGACGTCGCTGATCCAGACCATCGGTCGCGCCGCGCGCAACATCGACGGCCGCGTCATCCTCTACGCCGACCAGATGACCGGCTCCATGGAGCGCGCCATCGCCGAGACCGATCGGCGCCGCGAGAAGCAACTCGCCTGGAACGCCGCCAACGGCATCACGCCGGAAAGCATCCGCAAGACCATCGGCGACGCCATGTCGTCGATCTACGAGCAGGACCACGTCACCGTGGACACCGGCCTCGCGGGTGGTGCCGCGCTGGTCGGCAACAATCTCGCGGCCGTGATCGAGGATATGGAGCGGCGGATGCGCGAGGCCGCCGCCGACCTCGAGTTCGAGACCGCCGCCCGGCTTCGCGACGAGATCAAGCGGCTGCGCGAGACCGAGCTGGCGGTGGCCGACGATCCGCTCGCCCGCCAGTCGGCCATCGAGGACAAGGCCGGTGCCTACGAGGGCACGCGCAAATACGGCCCGAGCGGCAATGTGCTCGACAAGGGGAGCACGGCGACGGCCGGCTCCCGCATCCGCAAGCCGACGCTCGACGAGATGACGGTGGGGCGCACCGAGGTGCCGCTCGGCGGCCCCACGCCAGAGAAGCCGCGAGACGCGGCGCCGCCGACGCGAACCCGTGAGATTGAAACGACGTTCGAGAAGGGCAAGCGGAAAGGCCGGCCCCGCAAGACCGGACGGCCGGGGATGTGACATCGCTCGTGGGCCTGCGGCCGTGCTTCAGCCGAGCCGGCCGGGCTCGACCACAGCGGCCCGCCCGCGCTGGACGAACGGCTCACTCCTCCTGCAGGTAGCGGCCGATCACGCCTCCAATGACGCCGCCGAGAATGGGCGCGGCCCAGAACACCCAGAGCTGCGCCAGCGGCACCGCCCCGCCGAGAAGGGCCGTCGCGGTGCTGCGCGCCGGATTGAGCGAGCCGCCCGTGACAGGCAGTGCGACGAGCATGAGGGCCGCATAGGCGAGGCCGGTCGCGAGCGGCGCGAAGCCCGCCGGGGCACGCCGCGCGGTCGCTCCGACGACCACCACCAGAAGCAATGCCGTGGCCGCAAGCTCGATCAGGAATGCGGCCGTCAGACCGAACTGGCCGGCGGCGCCATAGTGGTTGGAGAGGCTCGCGAGGCTTCCCGTCCTGGCGCTGCCTGCCCCGGCGAGCGTCACGGACACGAGCAGAGCCGCCGAGGCGCCGCCCAGCACCTGCGCCACCATGTAGGCCGGGGCTCGAGCCGAATCGAAGCGCCCGGTGGCGATCAGCCCGATGGTGACCGCCGGATTGAAATGCCCACCCGACACATGGCCCAGAGCCCACGTCGCGGCGGCGAGCGCGAGGCCCGCGGCGAGGGCCACCGACAACGCCGGGGACGCCCCGTCCAGGGCGCCCGCTCCCGCAATGGCGAGGACGAGGAAAAAAGTGCCGACGAGCTCGGCGACGAGTGCACGCGCGGTCATGACTGCGTCCCCCTGGCGGCAGGCCTCGCGTTTAGCGCGCAACCCATCCCTGCGCAATCGCGGCCTCGTGCCGGCATCTCTCTGGTCCGCCGAGCAGATGCCGGTCGAGGCTGATGCGCTTGTACCAGAGCTCGAGGCCCATCAGCTCGGTGAAGCCCATGCCGCCGTGCATCTCGGTGGCCTTGGTCTGCACGTGCCGGCCGACCTCCGCGAGGTGTGCCTTGGCGTGGCAGGCCGCGACGTGCGCCTCCTCGGGGATGGCGTCGTTGGCATGCGCCGCGAACCAGACGAGGGCGCGCGAGGGCTCGACCTCGGTCGCCATCTCGGCGGCCATGTGCTTGACGGCCTGGAAGCTCGCGATGACGCGGCCGAATTGCACGCGCTCGCCGGCATAGGCGACGGCCTTGTCGAGCATGGCCTGGCAGGCGCCGAGCGTGTCGGCGGCGAGCATCACGCGCCCGGCGTCGAGCACGCGCCGAACCGCCGCCGCGGCATCGTTGGAGGCGTCGAGCACGTGCGTGGCGGCGCCCGCGAAGCGCACCTCGGCGACGGGCCGCGTGCGGTCGAGCGTCGGCTTCACGTCGACGGCCACGCCCGGCGCGTCGATCGCGGTCAGGGCTGCGCGGCCGTCGCGGCCGAGCATCAGCACGTGCGTCGCCCCTGCCGCGTCGAGCACGCCTTCGATGCGGCCGGTGATGTGGCCGCTCTCGATCCGCGCCTCCGCAGTGCCCGTCTGCCCAGTGCCACCCGCGAAGGCGACGGCGATGCGCATTTCGCCCGCCGCGATCCTCGGCAGCCACGCAGCTTGCTGCTCGGCATCGGCCATGAGCGTGATGGCGAGTGGCGCCATGACGGCCGCGCCCGCGAACGCCGCCGGGGCGGCATGATAGCCGAGCGCCTCGGCCGCCACCGCTGCGTCGAGCAAGCCCAGTCCCGCACCGCCGTGCTCTGCAGGCACCATGAGGCCCGTGACGCCGAGATCGGCCAGCGCACGCCACTGCTCCTCGGAGAAGCCCCGCGCCTCCGCCGCGAGCTGCTTCAGCCGCTCGAGCGGCAGCTCGCGCGCGAGGTGGCCCCTGAGACTCTCGTCGAGCATCCGCTGCTCGTCGGTCAGCGCGAACTCCATGGTCTCAATCCTTGGCGGGGGCGGCGGCCTTCGGCTCGCGCGGCATGCCGAGGCCGCGCTCGGCGATGATGTTCTTCTGGATCTGGCTCGAGCCGCCGCCGATGATCAGGCCGAGGTCGTACATGTGATCGACGTGCCAGGCCGTCGCCGCATCGTCGTCGGTGGCGCCATCGTCGTCGTGCGGATCGAAGGCGAGGCCCGCCGCGCCACAGACGTCGACGGCGAGGCCGGTGATGCGATAGCCCATCTCCGTGCCATAGAGCTTCACGACCAGCCGCTTCAGGCCGGAATCGACGCCCTTTGCCGCCTCCGTCAAGAGACGCATCTGGTGATACTTCGAGGCCATCACCTCGCCCTGCAGGCGCACGAGACGGTCGCGCCACTCCGGCTTGTCGATCAACCGCTCGCCGTCGATCGTCGTCTGCTCCATGAGCTCGCGCACGCGATGCAGCCGATGCGCGAACTTGTTGGCGTCGCCGAGCATCATGCGCTCGTGCTTCAAGGTGATGTTGGCAACCGTCCAGCCGTCGCCGCGCCCCATGACGATCTGGTGGGCGGGCACGCGCGCATCGGTGAGGAAGACCTCGTTGAAGGTCGACTTTCCGGTCATCGTCTTGAGGGGGCGGACCTCGATGCCCGGCGTGCGCATCGAGAGCAGCAGATAGGAAAGCCCCTGGTGCTTCGGCTTCTCCGGCTCCGTCCGGCAAAGCAGGAACATCATGTCGGCGTAGTGGGCCGAGGAGGTCCAGATCTTCTGCCCGTTGACGACGAAATGGTCGCCGTCGAGCACGGCTTTCGTCTGCACGTTGGCGAGATCGGAGCCGGCACCCGGCTCCGAGTAGCCCTGGCACCAGATGATGTCGCCGCGGATCGTCGGGCGGATCCAGCGCTCGCGCTGCTCCTCGGTGCCGACCTCCAGGAGCGTCGGCACCAGCATCGAGATGCCCTGGCTCGCGATGCCGGCGGCGACGCCCGCCTTCGAGAGCTCCTCCGCGATGATGGCCGTCTCCATCACGTCGGGCTCGGCACCGAAGCCGCCATATTCGCGCGGAATCGTGCGCGCCGCGTAGCCATGCTCGACGAGCAGGCGCTGCCAGTCGAGCATGCGTGCGTCGGGCTTCCGGCGCACGCTCACCGCCTTCGGTGAGCGGTCGCGGTGGGCGGCGATGAACGCGCGTACCTCATGCTGCAGCGCGCGGTACTTCTCGGAGTAGCTGAGGTCCATCGGTGGCTCCGCGCGTTGGACGGGGTGCGCCCGCCACGGCGGGGCGCCCCGGGCTTCATGTCAGCGGTTCGTCCAGGCCTTGCGCTCCTTGCCGATCTCGGCCTCGGCGGCGCTGACCGCCTTCTCCAGCTTCGCCAGCCACTCCTCGCCGTACTTCTGCTTGAACCAGCCCTTGAGGTGGTCGCGGCCGGCCTCGAAGCCTTTTTTCTCGTCGGGGCTCGGCACGTGGATCTTGCCGCCCTTCTTCACGAAATCGTCGAGGCTCTTGGATTCGTACTGCTTGTTGTACTGGAACTGGACGTCCGCCATCTGCAGCGTTCCATCGGCTACCAGGTCCTGCAAGTCCGGAGGCAGAGACTTCAGCCATTTCTCGCTGATCCAGTTGAACCCCCACAGATAGGAGTGCTCGTCGAGGATCACGTACTTGAGCACGTCGTCGAGCTTGTTCGGAACGATGTCCGTCGCTGCATTCTTGGTTCCCTCGACGACGTTGGTCTTGAGCGAGGTGTAGAGCTCACCCCACACTACCGGCGTCGGATTGCCGCCCAGGAAGCGCACGAACTCGATCTGCATCGGGCTGTCGACCGTGCGCATCTTCACGCCCTTCAGGTCGGCTGCCTTCTTGATCTCCTTGCTCGTCGTGAAGAACGACCGGAAGCGCCCGGTATTGGTGGCCGAGGCCATGCGCACGTTGCCGGTCTTCTTCAGCACGAGGTCCTTGATCTCGGACATCAGCGGGCTGCGGGCGAGCTTTTCCGCAACCAGGTCGCTCGGCACCAGATACGGCAGCTCGAGAACCTGGATTTCGGGCACGAACTGGCCGATGCCGCCGACCGAGGTATGCGCCATCTCCAGCGTGCCGAGCTGCACCTGCTCGACCATGGCGCGGAAATCCCCGAGCT